>JBNMOZ010000548.1:0-4454 GCA_051276005.1 Bradymonadia bacterium
CGCGTCATCCGACGACGCGGCATCCGGCGACGCGGCATCCGACGACGCGGCATCCGACGACGCGTCATCCGGCGACGCGGCATCCGGCGACGCGGCATCCGGCGACGCGGCATCCGGCGACGCGGCATCCGGCGACGCGGCATCGCGCGGCGACGCGTCATCTGTCGGGCCGTCATCGGGGGGCCCCTGGTCAGCGACGCCCGTGTCGAGCAGGATCGGGCTGGCCGTGCAGACGCTGTCGTCGCCGCAATACCAGCCTGGCGCGCAATCGCTGTGCACTTCGCAGCTGTATGTCGCCTGGTCAGCCACGTCACTCGGGCAGCCCCAGAGCAGGCAGACGGCTGCCATGATTCCAATACGCATGGATCCCCCAAAGCCGATAGAGGTTCAGACTATAGGGCAGGGCGCTGTGAGGGCCAACGGTTGAGTCGATGGGCGCGAGTCTTGGGGCTCGTCACGTTGCCGAATGTCATCTAAGGTGTCATTTGAACTGTCCTCTGGAGGCCCCACTGAGCTCGCAAGAGCCCAAAGACACGCTTGTGCAGGCGCCCATCGGGGTCGCGCCGACGATGCGGGGTGGTCCCAGCCCGAAGCACCCCACCCTGGAAGCACCGCTGCTGGGGCGCTGGCTCGCAGAGAAGTACGAGATCACCGGCGTCATCGGGCGCGGCGGGCTGGGCACCGTCTATCGCGGCGTGCAGCATCCCATCGGGCGCGAGGTGGCGGTCAAGGTCATCAACCCCGACCGCGCGAGCGATCCCACCCTGCGCCAGCGATTCACGCGCGAGGCGTCTGCAGCGGCTGCGCTCAAGCACCCCAACATCGTCGCGCTCTACGACTATGGAGAGGACGCGGGCGAGCTCTACATGGTCATGGAGCTGCTCGACGGCCAGGAGCTGCGGGCCATCCTCGACGAGGCCGACCACAAGCGCTTCGAGCCGGCGTACGCCATCGAGCTCACCCAGCAGATCTGTGAGGGCTTGGCGCACGCCCATGAGCGCGGGCTGGTGCACCGCGATCTCAAGCCCGAGAACATCATGGTCGCCCAGGCCGCGTCTCGACGGCCGCGGGTGCGGGTGCTCGACTTTGGCATCGTCAAGGTCATCCGTGATGACGCGCTCGCGCCGGGCGCGAAGGGCCACGAGACCCGCGCCGGTGTGGTCATCGGCACGCCCGGTTATATGGCGCCCGAGCAGGCGTATGCGCGCGGCATCGATCGCACCACGGACCAATACAGCCTCGGCGTGATGCTCTACGAGATGCTCGCCGGCCGGCTGCCGTTTAATACCGGCAGCGACTTCGAGATCATGACCGCGCACTGCATCAAGCCGATCCCAGTGATGCCGGTCGAGGCGAACGTACCGCCGCCCCTCGAGGCGGCCGTACGCAAGGCGATGAGCAAGGATCGGTCCGACCGCTACCCGACGATTCAGGCCTTCGCGTCGGCGCTCGAAGAGGCCTTGCATGCTGATCCCACGCCGGTGGTCGAGCCCGCGCCACGCCGATGGCCGTGGGTGGTCGGTGGCCTGGCGGTGACGGCCTGCGCGATCGCCGCGATCGCCGCCATCGCATCGCCCGATGAGGGCTCGTCGACGGTCGACGGGGGGCCGCTGGCGGCGCTGGACTCGGCCGCGTCCATGGCCTCGGCCGCGCGGGCATCTGCCGTGCTCGCCGCCCCCAAGACGGCCGCACCCATCACGACGGTGGCGCCCGAGTCGGCCGCGCCCAAGACGCTCGCCTCGGTGGCGTCGGTTGCGCCCAAGTCGGCCGCGCCCAAGTCTCTGGCCTCGGCGGTCGCGAAGCAGCCGCGCACGCCCAAGCCGCGTCGGGTGCGCGTGAGCCGAATTCAGAACGACTGCGCGAGCGAACTGACGGCCATCCGCAACAGCTCGAAGCACCAGTCATTGTCAAAAGGGTCGGGACTTTGCCGGCGTCTGGACGCGCTGGGAAAGCGAGTCCGCGCGGGTCGGTGCAAGAAGCCGGTGGGCGGCATCTCGATGCTCTTGGCCCTGTGTGAAGAATGAGCCGGTGTGAAGAATGAGCCGGTGTGAAGAATGAGCCGGTGTGAAGAATGAGCCGGTGTGAAGAATGAGCCGGTGTGAAGAATGAGCAGGTGTGAAGAATGTGCCGATGTAAAGAATCACGCCGTGTAAAGAATGACGCCGTGTGAATGATGCCATGCGAAGAGGGATTCCCGTGCGAGGAGTAATGCTGGTGCGAAGAATGACGAGCCTTCTGCTCGGCCTGTTGGCTGGGTTGCTCATCACGTCGGTCGCGTCTGCTGCGGTGCCCAATCGCAGCTTGTCGCTCGTCACCATCGCCGGATCCGACGACCCCGTCGCCCGGGCGACGGCCCGACGCGTCGCGCGGCACGCAGAGCTGCGGCTGGGCCTCAACCCACGCAAGATTCACGTGGTCGAGAGGCCGCCCACCCGGGCGGGGTTCGAAGACTTGTTCCGGCGCGGCGCGCCCTTTCAGTACGTCAGCCAGGGCGACGTGGTCGTCGTCTTCATCGCGGGCGCGCAGCCAGCCAAGGGCGGCATTCAACTCGCTGACGGCGTGCTCACCCATAACGCGCTGGCCCAAATTGGTCCTCATCTGCGCAACGGGCCCGGCAAGAACCTGGGCTTCTTCAACGGCAGCGTGCTCATCGTCGTCGACCGCGCCGGCAAGAGCCCCCTGACGCGCACCCGGCGCCCCAAGCTGCCGGTCGACACCGCCTGGCTCGATCTGGCGACGCCGCGCGCGCCGCCGGTCGATCCCGCTGAACCGTCGCCTGACGTGCGCGATCCGCTGGCGATCGCCGGTCGGGGCGCGCTGACGACGGTGGCGACCCAGCCCGGCAAGGTCACCGCCGGCGCCATCGCGTGGGTCGGCGCGCTGGAGCAGATCCTCGCCGATCGCAACCTGAAGGGCAGCGTCGAGGGCGTGCGCGCGCAAGCCGCGAAGGCGCGTGACGGCACGGGCGTGACGCCGACACTGCTGACGGGGCAGGGCTACGAGCCGGGCCGCTATCGGCTGCTGGTTCAGTCGCTGCGCGTGGTCTTGCACCCGGCTCTGCTGGCCAATGTCGAGACGGTGCAGGTGCTCGAGGCGCTGCGCATGCAAATCGATCGGGCCGTGCCGCGGGCCCTCAAAGGGCAGATCAACGTGCGGCGCATCGACGAGCCCGATCCGACCGCCGATGTGTCCTGCTCGGCGGTCGCCAACCGAACGACGGCCCATATCGAGTGCGTCGAGGGGCGCGCGCCCATCTTTGCCGATCAGCTCGACGTGACCACGCCTGAAGAGGCGTTGGCGCCCGTCGTGCGTCAGATTCTTCGTGATTACAAGGCGCTGGCGGCCACGGACTGGTCAGCGCGTCGGCGCGATCTCAAGCCGTTGGATGTGGTCCTTCTGCTCGACGCGTCCTTGTCGATGGCCTACCACGATCCCACCCGCGCGACGGATCCGCGGCAGCCCGACGCGCCCAGCAAGCGCGAGATCATCCTGGGGCGCTTGGCCGCGACGCTCGCCGCCCACGCAGAGTCGACCGGCCGACCCGCGCGGCTGACGGCGCTGCTGTTCGGCGACAAGGTGGTGCCGTTGGCGCTGCCCGGCGCGCAGGCGAACAACGCCGTCATGCTCGAGAGACATCTCAACGCCGGGCAGTTGGCGGCGTGGAGCGCGGTCTTTCGGTCAACCGCGAAGCCCATGCCCTACACTGGGATTCGCGACGCGCTCGCCGCCGCCGCGAAGGTGCTCGCCGAGGGCGATCCCAACGCGGCGCGGCACGTCATCCTGCTCACCGACGGCCGTGAATCGGTGGTGACCCATGACGCGTCCGAGGCGGTCAAAGCAGCGGCAGGCGCGGTGCACGCGCTGGACGCGACGCTGCATACGGTGGGGCTGACCGAGGGCGCTGGCCTGACCGACTACCTGGCCCGCATGCGGGCCGGCGGCGACGTGCTGCGGCGGTATATCGATCTGCTCGACATGACCTACGCGCCGCGTGAATGCCGCAGTCACGCCCGCTGGGACGACGACCAGGCCCGTAAATGTGGTGGCTTCTACGCCAATATCATCGACAAGGCCGGGGCGTATGACGCGTCGGTCCTCGATCGCATTCGACGAGCGGAGCGGCCCGGCGTGCCGACCGGTGTCTTCTTGCAGCCTGACTCATCAGCCGCGTTTCAAAGCCAGCTGCAGTCGCTCCTCAGCGCGCTGACCGGTGGGGGAATCTACCTGCTGACAGGCGGCGAACGGACGCCCGGGGCGGGCAAGGCGGTCACCGATCGGTGGCGCTTCGACCTCGATTTGGCAGGGTCGGCGCGGGTGGTCTTGTACAATCGCGATGGCTTGGCTGGCCTGAAGTGGACGTTCAGCCAGGACGCTCAGCCGATGGGCGCCGCCGAAGGCGTCAAGGTGGTGCAAGAGAGCGCCGCTGTGACTTTGGTTACTTTGCCCACGCCTGC
>JBNMOZ010000549.1:0-4450 GCA_051276005.1 Bradymonadia bacterium
GTCCGAGAGCACGCCCTTGTCGAAGACCTGGTAGAAGAGGTTGAGCACCTCGGGGTGGGCCTTCTCGACCTCATCGAGCAGCACCACAGAGTAGGGGCGCTGGCGCACCGCCTCGGTCAACACGCCGCCTTCGCCATAACCGACGTAGCCGGGGGGCGAGCCGATGAGCCGCGAGACGGTGTGCTTCTCCTGAAACTCCGACATGTTGATGGTGGTCATGAACTTCTCGCCGCCGAACAGCAGGTCGGCGACGCCCAGGGCGGTCTCCGTCTTGCCGACGCCCGAGGGGCCCGCGAACAAGAACACGCCCATGGGCGCGGACGGGTTGCCCAGTCCGGCCTTCGAGGCGCGCACGCGCTCGGCGATGACCTGCATCGCGTGATCCTGGCCCTTGATGCGGGTCTGCAGGTCGTCTTCGAGCTGCAAGAGCGCGGTGGCTTGATCGCGCACCATCTTGCCCAGCGGGATGCCGGTCCAGTCACTGACCACGCGGCCGATGACTTCAGGCGTCACCTCGACGTTGACCAGCGGATCCTTGCCCTGGACAGCCTTGAGCGCGCCGATGGCGAAGCGCAGGGTGGTGCGGGCCTCGGCGATCGCGTCGGTCTGGGGCTCGTCTTCGGTGGCGGCCTCGCGGGCGTCGTTGAACGCCTTGCGGGCCTCGATCACGGCGTCGCCGGCTTCGCGCTCGGCCTGCCATTCGGCGGTCAACTCGGTGACCCGATCGGTGGTCGCCTGAATCTCGACAACCAGCTCAGCGAGCCGCTCTGTCGCGTCGATGGCGCATTGATCGACGTCACGGGTGAGCACCGCGAACTCACGCTCGAGGGCCGCGATATGGCGCTCGGCATCTTCGAGCTCGGCGGGGCGGGCGGTCAGCGCCACGCGCACGCGCGCCGAGGCCGTGTCGACCAGGTCGATGCCCTTGTCGGGGTGGTAGCGCCCGGTGATGTAGCGGGCGCCCAGCTCGGCGGCGGCGACCAGCGCGTCGTCACGCAGGATCACGCCGTGGGCCTCTTCGTACCGCGTGCGCAGGCCGCGCAGCATCGTGATGGTGTCGGCCACGCTGGGCTCGTCGACCTTGACGACCTGGAAGCGGCGGCTGAGCGCGGCGTCCTTCTCGAAGTACTTCTTGTACTCAGTCCACGTGGTGGCTGCGATGGTCTTCAGCTCACCGCGCGCCAGGGCGGGCTTGAGGATGTTGGCCGCGTCGCTGCCGCCTTCGGCGCCGCCCGCACCGATCATGGTGTGGGCTTCGTCGATGAACAGGATGATGGGCACGGGCGAGCCGCGCACCTCGTCGATGACCTGCTTGAGGCGCGCCTCAAACTCGCCCTTCACGCCGGCGCCGGCCTGCAACAGGCCCAGGTCGAGGGCGATCAGCTCGACGTCAGCGAGCACGTCGGGCACGTCCTTCTCGACGATGCGCAGCGCGAGACCCTCGGCCAGCGCCGTCTTGCCGACGCCCGCCTCACCCACGATGATCGGGTTGTTCTTTCGACGCCGCGCCAAGATGTCGATCATCTGCCGGATCTCGCGATCGCGACCGAAGATGGGATCGATCTCACCGGCGCGGGCGCGCTCGGTGAAGTTCATGGCGTAGCGGCCCAGCGCCGTCTCGTCGGCGGGGCGACCCTGCCCGACGGCCGGCGACGCTCCACCCGCAGACGGCTGCGCGGTGCGGGCGCTGCGGCTGGTCTCGACCGAATCGACGACCATGTCGTAGAAGCGCGCCTTGAGCGTCTCTTGAGACAGGTCTTCGACCAGCTCGAGCCAATCGCCAGAGCCATAGCGGGCCGGGCTCTCAAGGACGGTCATCAGCAGAATGCCAGAGCGCACCGCGTCGGTCTTCAAGTCGACGCTGGCGATCATCCAGGCGCGGCTGAACAGGCGCAGCAGGAACGGCGAGAAGACGGGCCGACCCGAGTTGCCGGTCCGCATGCTCTCCAACGCCGGCATCAACTCGCTCTTGAGCCGGTTGGGATCGATGTCCATCGCGTTGAGGACCCGGGGAAGGTCGCCTCCGCCGTTATCGAGCAGGACCCAAAGCAGATGCTCGACGCAGACCTCGTAATGGCCGCGGTTCATGCAAAGGCTCGCCGCTTGGTTCAGCGACTCCTTGCAATGGGTGTTGAGGGTCCCGATCAGCGACTTGAGGTCGACGTTGGCCACGACATAGCTCCAATAACTTCGAGTATGGCGTCATTTCGCGGGAATTCGCGCCAGAGCGCAAGGATCGCGATGATCGGCCGGGTGCACGGCGATGAGCGACGGGCAGGCGAGTGATCTTCGCGCGGGACATCAGCGGGGGCCGATCAACCGACGCGACTGCGGCTCGACGGCCCGTATGATGCTGCAATGCCCCATCATACGGGCGACATGGTCTGGCCAGGAGCGCGAGGAGCCAGAGCAGCAGCAGGCTGAGAGCCGTGCATCAAGAGGGCGCAGCGTATAGCGGCGCGGCCGCGATTGCCCATGCGCGAGGCGCCTTGTAGATTGCCGACATGCACAGCTTGACCTTGACCCCGTCTCTGCGCGCAGCGCCGCTGCTGCTCGCAGCCTGCGGCGGCGCGCCGACCCTCTTTGACCTGGGCCCAGATGCGCGGGCGCCCGTGCGTCACGCGTTCGCGGCCGAGCCCACGACCGGATACGGCTGCCGCGCCGAGGACGTGCCGGGCTTTCGCGACGCCCCGGCCTCTCTGGCCGACGTCGAGTTTGGCGCTGACGGGCGCATGAGACGCTTCACCGGACTCAACCCGAAGGCCGACGACATGATCGCGATGCACGCCAAGCCGCCGCGCTGCGTTGATGGCGAGATCAAGCTGCTGCGCGCCGCCCCCCTGCAGGCGATCGTTGTGCCCATCACGCTGCGCTATCGGGCGGATACCCAGGCGGGCCGCGCGAGGCGATTCGAGCCCAATGGGTCCCAAGGCGGCCGATGCGTCATCGACATCGCGTTTGCGGCACCATGACGGCTTCCAACCCGACCGACCCGACCGCGACCGACGCCGATCCGACCCGCATCGATCCGTACGACGCGCTGCCGTATGACAACTTCCCGTTTAGACCGACGCACCCCGATGTGGTGGGCACGATCGCTGGCCTGATGGGGCTCAACCCGGCGCCGTTCACGCAGTGTCGGGTGCTCGAGTTGGGCTGTGGCATGGGCGGCAACCTGCTGAGCATGGCGATCAGCGCGCCGCGCAGCCGCTTTGTGGGGGTCGACCTGTCGGCGCGACAGATCGCCTTCGCCCAAGACGAGGCCTTCGCGGTGGGGGCCCGGAACGTCGAGTACGCGGTCGCTGACATCCTGTCGCTCAACCAGGCCAATGGGCCGGGGCTGGGCCAGTTCGACTACATCATCTGCCATGGCGTGTGGTCGTGGGTGCCGCCGGCGGTTCAAGAGAAGATCTTCGCCCTCATGCAGGATCTGCTGGCGCCGCAGGGCGTGGGCTTCATCAGCTATAACGTGCTGCCCGGGTGGCACTTTCGGGGCGCGATTCGCTCCATGGTGCAGCGGGTCACGCCGGCCGAGGCCACGCCCCAGCAGCGGGCCGCCGTCGCGCGCAGCTTCTTGGCCGAGGTCGCCGCCCACACCCCCGCCCAGCGCAGCGCGGCCGCGGCGTTGCTCAAGTCCGAGATCAAGGGCATCGAGCCGCTCTCAGACTCGTACCTCTTTCACGAGCACCTGGCCGAATACAACACGCCGATCTGGTTCACCGACTTCATCGGGCACCTAGAAACGCACGACCTGCAGTACGTCGGTGACGCCGAGTTCGCGACCATGCTGCCCGACCGCCTGGGACCTGAATCGGCCGCTGCGGCGCGTCAACACGGCCAGGGCGAGATGGTGCGGCTTGAGAGCTGGCTCGACATGGTCACGGCGCGCTTCTTTCGGCGCTCCTTGATCTGTCGCGCCGACTGCACGCTCGACCGCAACCTCAACCCGGCCTGCATCGCCGGGCATTGGATCAACACCGCGCTGACGGCCAACGCCGACGAGATCGACCTGTCGCCGGGCGTCGAGGCGAGCTTCACTGCGCCCAGCGGCTTGGTCATCTCGACGGCAGAGCCCCTGCTCAAGGCCGCGTTGCGGGTGCTCGATGAGGCGCGCCCGCGCGGCGTGGTGCTCGAAGAGCTGGCCGAGCAAGCCGCGGCCTACCTCGAGCGCCCAGTCACGCCCGAAGACGTGGATCGCCTGGGCGCGAACGCCCTGGAGCTGTTCGCGCAGGGCTACGCGGAGATTTGTCGCGAGGCGCCGCGCTTTGCGCTCACGGCTGGCCGACGACCGCGCACGACCGCGTTGATCCGGCGGCAGGCCGCCAGCGATCGCGACGGCGTCTTCAACCTGCGGCACCAGTCCATCGCCGTCGACGCCCTCGATCGGGCGCTGCTCGCTCAGCTCGACGGCACGCGGGATCGCAAGGCCCTCATTGTGCTGGTAGGCGCC
>JBNMOZ010000550.1:0-4448 GCA_051276005.1 Bradymonadia bacterium
GCGCGACGATCTCGCGGGCCCATGCGTCCAAGTCGATGCCTTGTCGCACGTAGTAGTCGGCCGCGGCGGTGTACTTGGGGCCGCCGATGACCGGGCTGGCCAACGTGATCACCTGGGCGACGCGCTCGGGCTGATCGCGGGCGATCTCGCGGGCCAGGTAGCCGCCCAGGCTCCACCCGATCAGGTGCACCGGACCGTCGGCCGCGACGCGTCGCAGCACCGGCGCGAGCGCCTCAACCAGCGCCGGCACGTCGCCCCGATTGCGGCCCATGCCCCAGCCCTGTACCCGATGCCCCAGACGACGCAAGGCGGTGCGCAAGACCCAGGTCGAGCCGTCGCCGGTCATGAAGCCCGGCAGCACGAGCACGTTGGCGGTGCCCCGGGGCATATGACGCTGGCGCGCGAAGAAGCGCGGCAGGCGCGTCAGCTCGCGCACTGCACCCAGCTCGTTCAGCGCCCGCGCTTTGGGGGTGAAGAGGGCGTCGCGCGGCGGAGAGTCGGTCATCGGGGCGGTATACGCCATCGGCGCCCGATCAGACCACGTCAGTCTGGAGTGAGCCCGTCCGAACGCGAACGGCCCGAGCGCTCTGAGAGCACCCGGGCCGTTGCCCAGAAGACTGGGCCGAGCGCACGCCTATCAGTTGCAGGCGCGCTCTTCGAACACGGTGCAGGTCGCTACGTCGCCGCACAGGTTCAAGCCGAAGCCGTCCGGGCAGCTGTAGCCGCTGTTCTGGCCCGAGTGGAACACGCCGCCGAGCTGGTTCGCGGTCGACCAGAAGATGTTGTTGGCGTAGTCGAGGCCGGCCATGTCGTCGTCGGTGGCGGTGGAGCCGACCGCGAAGGGCCCGTAGATCTCGGCACCCAGCGTCGCGGCGACACCCACGTCGAGGCCCTGCAACTCAATGATGTGGGCGCCAGCGCCCAGCTGGACGGGGATCATGTGCCACGAGCGGAAGGTGCCCTGACCGGCCTGCGCAAAGACCGGCAAGCCGTCGACCTTGAGCCGCGCGTTGTCGTCGCCCGCCAAGCCGATGACGTACTCGCCGGGCTGCTCGACGTTGACGCAGGCGCTGAAGCCGATCCACTCGTCCTCGACGCCGCCGCAGTCCCAGATGCCGACGGCGTTGAGGCGGCCAGCGCCATCGTCGAAGCCGTCACCGAAGAAGGCGTTGCGCACCTCGAGGCCGCCGGGGAACTTCGCGCCCAACGCGCCGTACTCGTTGCGGTCGTCGCCTTCGCAGACGGCGCGCTCATTGCCCAAGAACTCCGCGTCGGTCTCGTCGAAGCGCTCACAAGCCGTGCCCGCGTCGTTGAGGTCGAAGCCATCGGGGCAGTCGCAGATGCAGGCGTCGGCGGGCATGGCGTGCACCGGCATGGCGATGGCGTCATGCGAGGTCTGTCCGCCAGCGGCGATGACAGACTCCACCGTGATCAGGGCGCCGTCGGCGTCGTACATCTGGTCGAAGACGCGAAGATCAATGGTGAACTCACCCGGGCCAGGCACAGTGACGGTGACACATTGCGTGAACACACCGGCGTCGTCGACCTCGGCCGCCAGCAGCTCGAAGGTGACGCCATCGGGGCCGCTCGCCGTCAGCACCAAAGGATCACCGTCGGGGTCGGAGGCCGACACGCAAATGCGGGTCGACTCGCCGCAGGTGAACTTGGACGGCTGATACTGCGCGTCGAGCAGCTGCGGGGCGTGGTTGAGGGCCGCGATGGCGTCGATGGCGCCCATCGGGTCGTTGACGCATTGGCTGATGAGCATGATCTCGGTGGTCTGCCCGTCGGTCACCTGCACGCCGGCTTCGCTGGCCGGGGCGCAGTCCTCAGACAGCGCGCCGTCGGCGTCGACGGGCTGCGCGGTCACGTCGTAGCAGCCGGCCGGCACCAGCTGGAAGGCGTCGGCGAACAGGTGCTCCGAGTCGGCATCGAAGGGCCGATCCTCGAAGCCCGGGTGGCCGCCGGGCAGCAGGATGTCTTCGAGGTCGCGGGTCGCATAGTAGGCGACGGCCGGCTCGAGCGCGGCGCCCGTCTCACAGTCGACGCCGGCGATGGTGTAGGCCATGCCTGCCACGTCGGTGCCGGCCAGAATGTCCGATCGCAGGTTGAGGCCGGTCTGGCCCAGCTGCGGGTCGGTGTTGGTGTCGTCGGCCGGGCTTGAGCAGCCGACGGCGGCGGTGGCGCAAATGAGGAGTGCGATGGCGGTCTTCATTGAAACTCTCCGAGTCAGTGGTTCGCCGTGATCGGCGGGTTGCTCAGGGTTTGGCGAAGAGGGTGGGCGGACTTTCCTGCGCCGGATGTTTTTGTTGGAGGAAGATGGCGGTATTTTGACGCCGGCTTCAGCGACGGGTGACACGCTGTTGCAGCGGTTGCCAACGAACGCTGGAGTGGCGTTGTTATTTATGTAGTCCTATCTAGTCTGGGATTGCCGTGCGTCGTTCGACTCGCGCTGCGACCGGTTGAAGGCCTGATGCTCGAAAGACTTCGAACTCCCTCTCTTCATAGTTGGTGGCTGCCGCTGGCCGTCTATCTGCCAGGTGAACTCAATGCGTGAGCTTCACTCCATTGGGCGCCTGAGCTCGAGTCAGATTCCGGATTCCGGCCTTGCGACCGGCCGAAAATCGGCGCCCGAGCGCTCGGTCCGCCTTTTTCAACAGCCTGTTAGAGCAACTCGACGGTGATGGAGATGTCGTGGGGCGCTTCCTCATCCCCGCCGAAGTAGGGATAGAGTCGATACTTCACGCCACCGTTCCCGTCGCAACCCCGGGGCATCTCGGTCACCTGGCCGTCGAAGGTGAACACGTATCGATCGCCATCGAGTTGGATGCGGTATTCGACGGCCTCGTTGAGCGGGGCCGATCCGAGCAACGACCATTGGCGGTCACCGTCCACATAGGTGTACGCGAGAATCTGAAGTTCGTCGTCGTACCAACGCCACCCAAAGCGGGCGCTGTTGGTGTGGTGGTGGGCGCTGCAATCGGCAAAGCCGTAGAGCTTGTTGATGTCGGCCTGGTTTGATGGATCGCGGGTCTCGTAAATGGCGGTGTCGTCGAACGTCGCCCGAAACCGCAGCAGGCTCCCGCGTTGAGCCGCGACGCCGTGGTTCGCCGAGTGACTGCCCGCAGCGATGTCATAGACGCGAACATCATCGCAGCCCGCGCCGAGCGCCAGAATCGCGAACAAGAGGAACAGAGAAATGGGTCGCATGGGCGCCTCGGTGCAATGACTTGGGCCAGCCTATCCCAGCCCGAACGACAGCGCGAGGGTGCCCGAGAGGATCTGGGCCTTGTCGGCGCGGTGCGGTGCGTGCGCACGCAGCCGGCCAAAATGCATCAACCGCCGCGGGCGGAGCCACCGGAGTCACCGGAGTCACCGGAGTCACCGGAGTCACCCTCAGGTTTGCTGCCCGGGTCTTCTACGGGCGGCTCATCGGCGGGTGATCCGGCGATGAGCCGCCCGCCGGTGATGAGCCGCACCCCGCGTTGGAACGTCACGAACGACCAGAACCAGTCGAAGACCACCGCCAGCCGGTTGCGGAACCCGACGAGGTAGATGATGTGCACGAGCAGCCAGGCGAGCCACGCGGGGAACCCGCTCAGACGCATGCGGCGGGTCTGCGCGATGGCGCGGCGCCGGCCGATCGTCGCCATGCTGCCCTTGTCGCGATAGACAAAGGGGGCGCGGGGTTTGCCGCGCAGACCGCGCTTGATGTTGTCGGCGACGCTGCGTCCTTGCTGCAGCGCGACCGGCGAGACCCCCGGTAGGAAGCCCGTGGGGGTGGGGAAGGCGGCGGCGTCTCCAACGAGGAAGACCTCGGGGCGGCCCGGCAGGCTGCAGTCGGGCTCAACCTGCACGCGCCCACTGCGGTCGACGGGCAGGCCGAAGGTGGCGACGAGCGGGTTGGCGCGCACGCCGGCCGCCCACAGCACGGTGTCGCTGGGGATCAGCGCCTCGCCCAGATGCACGCCGGACGAGTCGATGCCCGTCACCCTGGCGTTGAGGCGCACTTCGACGCCCAGATCCTCAAGCTGTCGTTGGGCGCTCGCCGAGAGCTCCGGCGCGAAGGTCGACAAGACGCGGGGACCGCCTTCGACGAGGATCACCGCGGCCTGCCCGGGATCGATATTGCGAAACTCGTCTCGCAACGCGAACTGCGCCAACTCCGCCACCGCGCCGGCAAGCTCGACGCCGGTGGGCCCGGCACCGATGACGACGAACGTGCACAGCGCGTGGCGTCGGTCGATGTCTGCGGTGCGCTCGGCTTCCTCGAACGCGACCAGGATGCGGCGGCGAATCTCGACCGCTTCGTCGAGCGACTTGAGCCCGGTGGCGTAGCGGGCCCAGTTGTCATGTCCGAAGTACGACGTGCACGCCCCGACCGCGACGATCAACGCGTCATAGGCGACGTCGGGCACGGCGTCATCGCGCACATGGACCCGCTGCGC
>JBNMOZ010000551.1:0-4426 GCA_051276005.1 Bradymonadia bacterium
GGCATCGGCTCGGGCATCGGCTCGGGCATCGGCTCGGGCATCGGCTCGGGCATCGGCTCGGGCATCGGCTCGGGCATCGGCTCGGGCTGCGGCTCGGGCTGCGGCTCGGGCATCGGCTCGGGCTGCGCGGTGCCGTCGACCGGCGAGCCCTCGTCGACGGCCACCGCCATGTCGACGATCGGCGCCATATCGGCCGGGTTGACGACGCCTTCATCTTCGGGGCCTTGGTCGACGTCCGCGTCCAGTGCGGTGCCCGTGTCGACGAGCCCCAAGTCGCGGACCGTCCGTACCAACGCGTCGGCTCCGCTGTCGGGCGGGGCGACGATGCCGATGGGTCCGATGTTGGTGTCGTCGTTGCAGCCAGCCAACGCGGCAGCGGCGAACAGAAGGAGGAGGGATCGATGCATGGTCGTCTCTCGGTCAGAGGGCGCAGCAGAGACGACGGGCCGCGCGATCGTCAACCAGAGCCGCTGCGCTATCGCGCGAAGATCGCCGACTGTCCGCCGCCGATGCTGATCAGCACGCTGTTGCCGTCGATGCGGGCCTGACCCTCGCCCGCGACGCTCTCAAACGCCGCCCCGGCCAGCGCGCCCAGGTTGATGCGCCGATCCTGCACGTCGGCGCCTCGGTTGAGCACGACCAGCGCGACGTCATCGCCCAACTGGCGCGCGTACACGTACAGATCGGGCTCGACCACCAGCGGCAAGCGGGCGCCGCGAGTGAGCGCCGGGTGCGCCGCGCGGGCCTGCGCCAGCGTCTGGATCCAGCCGCGCAGCGCGAGCTGCTGTGCGTCGGGGCGCGCGTCGGTCATCGCCTGGTCGGCCAGGTCGCCGTCCCACCACATATCGCGGCGGGAGTCTGGATCGTTGCCGCCGGGCAGCGCGATGTCGTCGCCGTAGTATAGCAGCGGGATGCCGGGCATCGTGTAGAGCAAGGTGAACGCGCGCTTGAGCCGATCGAAGACCGCGGCGTCGTTGATCGGCTGCGCCATCTGGCCGCAGCCGGGCTCATCGGTGAAGCGGCAGCCGGTCGCCGGATCCTGGGCGGCGCGGCTGGCCATACGGGCGCTGTCGTGGCTGCCGAGGAACTGCACGTGGAGCGCGGCGGGATCGTAGCGGCGCTGGTACTCGGCGATCGCGCCTTCGATCTGATCATATCCGGCTTGGCCGGTCAGCACGCCCCATTGGATGTTGTGATGGGTCGGGAAGTCGAACTGGCCGTTGAGCGCGTTGGGCCCGGTGTAGGCGCTGATCCAGTCATAGCCCGACGGGTAGATCTCGCCGCAGCCGTCGTCGAAGCGATCGCCGGGCCCCACTGCCGTCTCGCCGAGCATCACGACCGGCGTGCCGCCCTGCTCGAAGCGCCGGGCGATGGCCGCGCGCAGGTTGAAGATGCTGGTGGTCTCGACGTGCTTGACCGCGTCGACCCTAAAGCCGTCGACGCCGAAGGTGTCGATCCACCACAGCGCGTCGCTGATGAACTGCGCTTCGGCGCCGGGCTCGCGCCAGTTGATGTCGGGCAGGTAGGGCGCGAAGAGGCAGTCGAGCGGGCGCTCGCTCCAGCCGCAGCCGGGATCCTGGCCGCAGACGCAGGCGGTACGAAACCACTCGGGGTTATCGGCGATGTACTCGTGCTGCTCGTGCACTTGGTTGTTGATGAGGTCGAGCAGCACCCGAATGCCGCGGGCATGCGCCGCCTGCACGAAGGCATGCAGCGCGTCTTCGCCACCGAATCGAGGATCGATCGCCCGGCCGCGGATGGGCCAATAGCCGTGATAGGCCGCGATGCGCCGCCCGCCGCCAGCGCGCTCGCCGAAGTGGCCGCCCACCTGCAGGTTGGCGGGGCTCAACCAGATGGCGTTGACGCCCACCTGCTCGAAGTAGCCCGACTCGAGCACCGCGAGGGCGCCCCACAGATCGCCGCCATGCCAGTCGGCGGGGTACGTCACGGGGTCGCCGACGGGATCGTCGATCTCTCGGTTGCCGTTGGCGAAGCGGTCGATGAAGAGCAGGTACAGCGCGCCGTCGCGATAATCGAAGGGCGCGTCCTGCACCCAGAAGATCAGCTCGACCGGCTCAGCAGCCCGACCCATGGCGTCGAGGGCCCGCACGGCGATGACGTGCCGCCCCGACTGCAACCCATTGAAGTCAATCGTAAATTCACCAGCGGGCGCGTTGAGGGTGTAGGCGATAGGCAGGCCGTCGAGCCGCGCTTCAACCTCAGCGAGCGGCGTGCCGTCGATGGCCTTGGGGATGGTGAAGCGCGCTTGGCCGGCGCCCTCAGGCGACGCGGTGACCGGATCGGCGATGATTTGGGGACCGGCATCGCACGCGGGCGCCATCAAGCCGCTGTTGACGCAATCACCGTCGTATTTGCGCAGCTTCGCGCCCGGATCGATGCGCCATTGGCCGTCGACGATGATCTTGTAGGCGTAGCGCTGGCCCGGCATCAGGCCGTCATCGGGCCCCAGGGTCACCGTAAAGCCGATGGCATCTCGCTGCATGGCGATGGGGTCGTCGGCCCAATTGGTGAACTGCCCGGCGACCTGCACGCTCTGAGCGGCGTCGTCGTAGCGCAGCGTGAGCGTGCAATCGCGCGTCGGCCAACCGGCGTGCTCGAAGTCTGCGGGCGGCGGCGGCGCGGCGTCGATCGCCATGTCGACCGCCATGTCGACGCTCTGCGCGTCGATCGCCGCGTCGGGGGTCGGATCGGCCATGTCGACGACGCGGGCGTCCGTGATCGACGTCGCGTCGACCCCCATATCGACATTCGGCAGCGCATCAGCGCCCCGATCGAAGCTGCCGGGCCCCAGACCCGGCGGGTCGACGCCATCGTCACAGGCCGCCGCCAAAATCAACACCGCCACGCAAGACACCGCGATCCGCATGCTCTGCTCCAGCCATTATAGGGCCCAGAATACAGATTTGTCGCGTGCCGATCGGATCCGAATCCCAGATGCTTTAGAGTGGTGCGGTCTGAAGGAGGCCGGATGCGTTGGCGAGCCGCGATGAGATGGGCCGCAGGGGCCTGGGCCCGCGAGAGCGCCCGGTATGTGGTGTGGCTACGAACCGACAGGTACGCAGACTGCGTCGTCACACTGTTGGGGGAAAAGTGATTCGGACCGGCCAAGCCATCACGGCGCGCTTGATATTCAGCGCGGCGGCAATGCTCAGCGCGCTCCCAGGGTGCTTTGAGGTGCCGCCGCTGCCCGACTCGGAGCTTGAATGTTCCAGCATCGACGACTGTGGTGATGACGAGACGTGCATCGATGGTGAGTGCGCATCTACCAAGTTCGTTACGTTCGACATCTCTTGCGAGGGCCTCTCCCAGACGTTCATCATCATCGCTTGCGGCGAGCGAGTCGCCTCCCTGGAATGCGAGGATGAGGGCGACGAGAGTGTCATCGAGTGCCCAACAAACACGCGCGTTGGGGTGTGTTTGTTGGACCGAACGCGGCTGCGAGGACATGATACCCCTGACGCGGTTCGAGCCGGTTATCACGCTGGAGATCAAACCGCAGGACGGATGGGGTTGTCGGCCGTTACGCCAGAGCATCAATGCGAAAGTCTGCGTCCATCAAGGTTTCCCACCGAGCATGGGGGATGCCGCGGACATCGCGTGCGACAGCGCCCTGTCGGGGATGGGTAACTAAATGCGCACCGTTGCCTGCCTCTGGATACTCGTACTGGCTGGGTGCTTCGACGTGCCCGCCCTGCCCCCTGGTGATCAAAGCCCCAGCGACTGCACCGACTGCAGCAACGACGCATTTTGTGATGGCATCGAACGCTGTGAGGACGGGGTCTGCCTGCAAGGCTCATCCCCGTGCGCACCCGATCAGCGCTGCGACGAGGCGAGCGACCAATGCCTGCCAGCGGCCGACGTGGGTATACGGGTCGATGGCGGTCCCACAGACTGCTGTGATGGCGTCACGCCGATCGCCTGCCAGGCGGCGCGCTGCGTAGCCGAGACGTGCATCTTTGATGCGGCTGATGAGGGGGCGCCTTGCGACGGCAATCATGAGTGCCGAGCGGGTCAATGCGTTCGCCCCTGCGATGAGTTCTCGGACTGCGACGCGCCGCCGGGCGACTGCATGCGCGCGACGTGTAACGACGGCGTCTGTGGCGTCGCAGACTGCCCGGGAGATGTCTGTCGACCGGACGGCTGTCCACGCTGCGACGACGACGGTGGCGGTTGCGGCGCTGCGCCGCCCTGTCAGCGAACAGAATGCCTTGAGGGCGTCTGCGCCACGTTCTTTGACGCCGGGGCTGCCTGCGACGACGGGGCACCTTGCTTTGAAGACGATCGCTGCGACGCCGCGGGCACCTGCCAGCCGGGCAATGTGCCTCTGTGTGATCAGGGCGAAATGTGCTCGCCGCAGTCAAATCGCTGCCTCGCGCCCCCCGAGTGCATGTCGGAAAATGACTGC
>JBNMOZ010000552.1:0-4426 GCA_051276005.1 Bradymonadia bacterium
GACGGCCAACTCCAGGCGCCCGACCACGTCGTCCTTGAGGGTCCGTAGATCCTGCTCGAACTCGCGCTGCCCGCCGGTCTCTTCGAGGTGCTTCATCAAGCCCGCGCGCAGGTCTTCTGCGTCGCGACTGGTGGTGAACTTCGGCTGGGCGGCGGCCAGCTCTTCGAGCAGATACTGCCCGGCCAAGGTGGCGTGCGCGGCCAGCTCAGCGAGGCCCTTGTTGGCCGGATCTTGCTGCTGGATCCATTCGGTCATGGCGGTGGCCAAAGCGTCGCCCAAGACCCGCAGGGCAGGGGAGTGTCCGAAGCGCTCGCGCAGCTTGACCAGGTTGCGCGACTTGCGCTGCCAGGACGCTTGCTTCGACTTGTCTTCGGGTGCGGAGCTCTTGGCCAATGCGCCCCAGAACAGCGCCGCCAGCCCGCGGGGGTGCGCCGGAAAACGCAGCAGCCCAGCCGAGGTGCGCATCGCGACCAGCTTCTCCAGGATCAGCGTCGCGTCGCTGTCGTGCAGGCCGCGCTCATAGCCCTCGTCGTAGCGGCTCTGCGCCTTCTCGCGCACGACCGCCAGCAGGCCCTCGCCGCGTTGGGCGTCCAGCAATGCCTGGAACGTCAGCCCGCCCTCGCCGGTGTCGGCCGCTTCGAGGATCGACGCCGCCAGGTACTCTGCTCGGTACACCGTGGCGGTCTCCGAGACGACCGTCTGCGGCCAGTACGGGCGCGTCGCCAAGAAGGCCTCGTCTTCGATGGGCTCGTAGAAGTCGGTGCCCGTCAGGTGCAGCACCATCTCGCCATCGCGGGGCACCATCGTGAGCTCGAGCTGCTGGGTGTTCACCGTGAACTGATGCGTGCCCAGCCGGATGAGCGTGCCGCCGCCCTCGTACAGGTCGAGCTTGTCGCGCAGCCCGCGGATCGCGTCCTGCTTGCTGCCCTTGAGCTTGGCGAGCAGCTCCTCGCTCTTGACGCTGTCGCCCACGGCGATGAGCTGCTCGGCGATCTGCCGCAGCTTGCTGACCATGTTGTCGCTGGCGAAGTAGGCGTTGAGCTCGTCTTCGTCTTTGAAGCCGCGCGCGCGGCGGGCGACGCCTTCCAAGATGCGGTCGGCCGCCTTGATCAGGTTGCCAACGCGGCGCTGGCGTTCGTCGAGCAGGGTCTGCTTGCGGGCGCTGAACGCCTCGTAGACCTCTTCGCGCTTGCTCGCCAGGTCGCCCAAGAACTCGTCGAGCTCGCTGAAGCGGGCCTCGAGCTCCTCGAGCTGAATCATCAGCCGCGACTGCTCCTCGTCGCAGCGCTCGGGGGTGTCGCACATGCTCAACGCCGAGGCGACCGACTGGCCGAACAGCTTGAACTGCGCCCCGAACTCAGCCCGCCCCTCGCGGCCCATCAGGCTCTTGCGGCGGTTCTCAAGGGTGGCGCGCACGCGGTTGAGCTGGCCGAAGACCTCGGAGATGTCTTCGAGGATCGCGGTGCGGGCGGTGGCGTCGTCGATCTGCAGGCCCGAGATGACCTCGGTGAGCAGGTCGAGGCCTTCGCTGAGGCTCGCGAGGTGCGCTCGCAAGGGGTTGATCTCGGCGACCTTCTCGGTCACCTCGACCTGCTTGAAGAGCGCCTCGATGTCGGCCTTGAGCGGCCCGAGCGCGGCGTCGCGCTGCAAAAAAATCACGCACTCGCGGGTCAGGCGTTCGAAGTGCTCGATCGCCTCCTTCTCCATCTCATCGAGCCGCGCGGTGTCGATGTAGCGAATCTCGCGCATCGTGATCAGGTGGCCGCGGCGTTGGCGCAGCGCCGTGAGCCCGCCCATGAAGGCATCGACCGAGCTGAGATCGGTGGCGCGCAGCGTGCGGAGTAGCTCCTTCTGCGACGCCTCGGCCTCGGCCAAGGCCTCCTTCGCGCGGGTGCGGAACGCGACGACCTTCTCGAACTCATCGACGATCAGCTCGGTGGTGCGCGTCAACTCGGCGAGCGTCTCGCCCAGGTCGCCCACCTCGGCCTTGCCGATCCAGTAATAGGCGTCCTTCATGCGCTGGATCGCGCCGATCAGGTCTTCGA
Source organism: Bradymonadia bacterium (assembly GCA_051276005.1). GTDB lineage: Bacteria > Myxococcota_A > Bradymonadia > UBA7976 > UBA1532 > JBNMOZ01. Next base: position 2,046 of record JBNMOZ010000552.1, read on the forward strand.
AGATCTGTCGGCTGGGCTGGCTGTCGTCGATCAGCCGGCTGATGCTGAGCGCGTCGCTGATCCCGCGGACCAGCTCGGCGTTGCCGACGCGGGACAAGAACGAGTCGTCCGTCGGCGCCGAGGCCGCGAACTCGGCCGAAGTATACGGCGTCTGCCAGACCTGCACCGGGTGCACCCGGGTCGGCTCGTCGTTGACCGATCGGAAGATGACCATCTGGCCGTCCTCGAACAGCGAGTAGCCATGACACTGAATGGGTGTCTGCACCTCTTTGCGAATCAGGTTGTACGGCAGCAGTGCGTAATGCCCCGTCGCCTGCTCATAGAAGATGTAGAGCGCGTCCTCGCCGTTGGGCGATCGGATCATCCGCTTGAAGCGATGCCCATCGACGCCCTCGAAGACCTTGTAATCGCCGCTGGCCAAGTAGTAACCGCCGGGGAAGATCAGCCCGTGATCTTCGGGCAGCTGCACGCAGGCCAGGCCGATCGCGTCGATGCGGGCGACGCCCTGGGTGCGGGTGTTGTAGACGAGGTAGCGGTACGTCTCTTCGCGGTACGGCTTGATCTTGAGCAGGATGAGCTGGCCGAGGATCGCGTAGTGGATCTCGCCATCGTCGAGGGTCTGGTTGGCGTCGTCGACGGGCTCGGCGTAGATGCCCGTGCCGTCACCGGTGTTGTCTTCGACCTTGATGGTCAGATCGCCGCCGACCGTCTCTACGAAGATCGTGTCGTTGATGTTGACGTGCGGGTGCTCACCGTGCACCTGCATGCCGCGGGTGGTGGGCAGCCAGTCGAAGTCGTGGCTCGCGGGGAACAGGTAGTCTCGGTCGCCGCGGTTGTCGATGTAGTCGAGGCCGCCGTCCTTGCGGACGCGCCAGCGGAACACCTTGATATCAGTGAGGTTTGCCCCCACCTGGAAGACCGCCAGCAGCTGCCCATCGACCTTGCGGATCTGCAGCAGGCGCGTGTCGCGGAAGTAGCGGAAGAGGTCGACGAAGTCCTTCTGAAACTGCGGATGCTCCAAAAAACCGCCGGCCTCGGCCAGGTCGACCTTGGGGAACTCTGCGTCGCCGTCGCCGTCGCTTACCCCCGTAAACAGATGCAGGCCGAAGACGTCGGCGACGTTGGTCTCTTGCTTGAGGCCGAAGGTGACGGTGTAGCCGAGCAGCAGGTGCCCCCCGACGCTGACGATGTCGCGCGGGATGCAGTTGTTGGCGGTGCGCACGCGGCTGTTGGCCGCGACGACAAGCTCGGTGCCGCCAAAGACACCCTTGCGCTCGCCGTTGAGCGTCTCAGCCTTCGCGCGCAGCGCCTTGCCCTGGGCGAGCAGGCGCGCGCGGATGACCTCGTAGTTGCCCGCGTCGAGGGCGGCGTCGCCCCCGCTCGCGGCCGTATTCTTCGCGCTCTTCGCCTGCTCAGCCATACGTTCAGCCGCCCTTCTTGGCGCCGACCGTGAACGGACCCATGTTGGGGTCGATGAGGCCCATCTTCTGTGCCTCGCTCGCCAACGCCATCAGCTTGGCCTTCGTCGCGCTGTCGGCGCCGATCGCCATCTTGGCCAGAGCCGCCGCGATGGACAGGTCGCGCACGTCGGCCGAGCTGACGCCACTGGCGATCCCCTTGATGTCTTCGGCCAACGAGCGCTCGCCGGTCGCGTACCCACCCAGGGCACCGCGGGCGACCTCGCTGTTGTCCATGAAGCCGTCAATCGCGTGTCCGGCGCCGACCGCCTTGACGAAGCGATCGAAGAACTCGCCGTCGCCGCCCACGATGTTGATCTTCGCCGACTCGAACGCCGCGCCCATGGCCTTGGACTGCGCCTCGGTCATGCGCACCTTGGCTTCGATGGTCGCCAGCTCGACCTCCTTGTCCTTCTCCAAGCGGATCCGGAACTCCTCATGCTCGCGGCCCACGCCGTCGAGGGCCTTCATCGCGTTTGCCTTCTCGGCGAGCCCCTTGGCCTCGGCTTCGAGCTTCTTTTGAATCGCCGACGCCTCGGCATCACCGCGCTTGGCGATGGCCGCCGCTTCGGCTTCCTGCACGCGGGCGTGGGCCATGCCCATCTCTTCTTCACCAGCCGCCTTGGCCAGCTCGGTGCCCTTGATGACGTCCGCCTGCGCGTTGCCTTCCTTGCGGATGGCCTCGGCGTCAGCCTCGCGCACCTTGACGCGGGCCATGCCCTGCTTCTCAGCGCCGGTCGCTTCGGCCTGCATCTTCTCGAGGGTCACCCGCGCTTCGGCGAGGCCCTGCTTCTCGATGGCGGTGGCTTCGGCTTCACGCACGCGGACGTTGGCCAGGCCTGCGGCGGCCGCCTCGGCCTGCGTACCCTCGGCGAGGCGAATCTTGGCGCGGGCCTGCTTGTCGGCGGCCTCAAGGTCGGCTTC
>JBNMOZ010000553.1:0-4413 GCA_051276005.1 Bradymonadia bacterium
CGTGATCGACTTCGACTTGCGGGTCGACAGGCGCGCGTCGATGGCGCGGGTGGTCTCGGCCAGGTCCTGCATGTCGAAGACGGCGCGCACGCGACCCTTGATGGCGCCGCTCTCGAAGGGCGCCTCAGCGCGGATGGCGACCAGGCCGGCGTCGTCGCCTGGGCGTTCGAGCAGCACCACCGGCGGATCGACGGCGGCCACGGTGGCGTTGAATGCGGCGTCCTGGGTGGGCTCGAGGTTGGCGATGGCGCCGCTCTTGGCCACGGTGCGATCGCCCTCGAACACCTCGACCATCAGCAGCTTGGGATCATCCTTGGCCATGCGATCGAGCAGCGCCTTGAGGTCTTCGTACGCGCCGGCCGTGAGCAGCACCCCGGCCATGTTGCCGATCGAAGCAGCCGTGCGTCCGGCGCTGCTGCCGGCGCGACGCAGCACGTTCTCTTGCAGTTGGATCTGAAACTCATCGTAGGTGCTGCCCATGGTGCGCACGTTCATGAAGCCATACAGGCCCATGGTGACCAGCAGCAGGGCGATGGTGGTGGCCATGAGCTTGAGGCTCAGAGGCACGCGCGCGCTGGCTCTATTCATCAGCCGAACAGCCGTTCTTCAAGGCACGCTGGGGGCGTAGAACCCCCAGACCCCCCTTGCCGCGAGCCGTCGAACAGCCCGCGTCAACCCCGGCGTTGTCATCGGGCGAGCGCCGACCGGGCTCGCTGAGCGTCGGTATGGCAATAGATGCTGCTTCGAGGTGCCGTCTACTCATCAGCCGAACAGCCCCTTCTTGAACTGAACCAGTTCGTGCTGCACGCGGTTGAGTTGCATCTGCGTGTCGAGCAGCTCTTTGGTTTTGCGGGTCAAGTCGATCTGGATGCTCTCGCTGGATTGGGCCTTCTGGGCGCTCAACGCGCGGTACTTCTGCTGCATGGTCGCCACGTCGGTCACGTCGCGCACAGCCACCAGCGCGGCGCCGTCGCCCAAGGGGGTCGCGGCGAGCGTGAAGCGTCGCGCGGTGTCTTCGCCGTCGAGATGGGCCTCGATCTCTTCGAAGCGCAGGGTGCGGCCCTCAGCCCGGCATCGGCTGCTCAGGTGCGTGCCGTCGCCGCAGACGTCGAAGGTGAGAAACGCGCAGCATTGGCTGCCTTCGAGCCGACGGGCCTGATGGCGCGCGAACAGGCGGCGAAACCGGGCGTCAAAGGCGATCACGGTGTCATTGGCGTCGAAGACCACCCAGGGGTCGAGGAACGCGTCGCCGAGCTTGCGGGCGGCGTCGACGACCGCTGAGACAGCGGCGTCGCTGGAGATCAGGGAGGTGGGTGCGTCACTGCCCACGGCGTCACCGTCGACCGCCGCGTCACTTGCCACCAAACACCATCCACGCAAGGGCGGCGACGATGGCCGCGGCGACGACGGACAGGACGAGCGGCAGGTGCGAGCGGGTGACGACCGGCGGCGCGGCCTCTTCTTCGGGGGGCGCGGTCAGGTTCAGAGAGTCGCGCGCGAGGCTGACGCTGGTATGGGTCAGGGGCGAATAGCTGCCGCTGCTCGCCGCGCCGTCGTCGTCGCCAGCGACCTTGTCGAGCCGCTCAATGCGGGCGCGCAAGCTGGGGCTGAGCGACTCGATATGGGCGACGAGGGCGGGATCGACGGTGGGCCCGGCGTCGCGCGGCAGGAAGGCGAAGTAGGCCGCCTCGATTTCGTCGAACTGCAGGTCGCATTGCGGCGTGCGGCGCGGACACTCCACCCCCGGCGCCCGCGGATCACCGGGCTTGGGCGCGGTCGGCGTCGTCTGGCCTGCGAAGTCTTCGACCTGCAGCAGGCACAGCACTTCGAGGTCGCAATGGGCGCAGTAGTATGGCGCGAAGAAGCTGCGCACCATGGCGCTGCCGACGAAGTTGTTGACCAGATTGAGCTGGGTGACGATGCAGGGGCTGCACCGCATCATGATGACGGTCTTGCCCTTGACGTGCAGGTCGCTGAGCCAGTTGACCCAGTCGCGCACCCCGCAGCTGTTGATGCGTTTGACCTCGGCGAGATCGAGCACGACGGTGCGACCGACGAGCTTCTCGGTGGTGTGCGCCAGGGTGTTGTCTTCGTCGATGACGCCCTGGAGCTTGACGAAGACCACGTCTTCGACCGTGTTCGTACCGATGGTGAGCTTCTTCTCGCTCATGCGCCCCCACAGGGTCTGCCGGCCACCCAAACGCACGCTGTAGAGCCAGGTGCGCGGCTGTGTATCACAGCGTCAAACCGCTGGCGCGGCGCGCCTGACGGTATGCATCTGATAACGCATACTTCACTAGATCCTGCAACCGCGCCAGGGCCTGCGCGCCTGATCCGGTGCGCAGCCGCCAGGGCAGATCGCCGCGCCGCGCGGGCATGTGTCCACTGGGCGCGATGGCGTCGACCGTCCCTCGCAGACGAGCGGCCGCGAGCAGGCCGAGTCGATCGGCTGTGCGCGTCAGCCCGTCCAAGAGCGCCTCGCCCGTCAGTCGCGCTGGCAGAGCAGCGCCGCCCACATCGGCGATGACGGCGTTGACCCGCTCGGCCGCGCGGGGCGGCAGCGCGTCCACCAAGGTGCGCTGCACGGGATCATCGCCAGGGCTTGGGGCCAGCAAGGCCGAGACGACGCCCAGCAACTCCAGCGCGCGCGGCGTGTCGAGGGCGTACAGGCGCCCCAATCCAAGCCGCAGGACGCCCAGCGCCTGCGCAACCCAGACCCGCCGGTGCTGGTGGCTGCCCTCACCGAGCACGACCATCGCGGGCGCGCCGGGCCAGATGCGGACCGGCGCGGGCGCGTCGGTCACGGCCACATCGGCGCGCGTGCCCAGGATCGCTTCGACCGCCTGCAGATCGGGCAGCAAGTCGTGTCGCTTGCCGGTGACCACCGCGTCGCGTGGCGGCGTGGGCCGGGGACCCAGCGTGAACCGCTCAGCCAAGGCCGCCTCGCACAGGGCCGCCAGCTCGACCAGTGGGCTGGCGAGGCTCGGGTGCAGCACGTCGCGATGCAGCGCGTCATCGGGCAGCGCCCGTCTACCTTGCGACACCGCCTCGCGCGCCCGCGCCGTGAGCGCGTCGAAGTCGACTTGTTGGGTGGGCGTGAGGGCGTCGAGCAATTCGAGCACGCTGAGCACCTGCCAGCGACGCTCGTCGTCGTCGGTGGGCACCAGATCGACCAGCCGCCGCAGCGCATCGATGTCGGTCACGTCGGCGTCGAGCAGCGTATATAGCTGATCGACAGCGCGGCTGAGATCGCCCGTCGTCACGGCATGCTCGACCAGCGCGAAGCGCGCGTCGCGGGCCAAAGGGCCGTCGCCTTCAGCCATTGGGATCAGCAAGGTGCGCCCGCCGTCGAGGTCGCCGGCTTTGATTCGGCGCCGCGCCACGTACAGCCGCAAGATGGCCCGGGCCGGGTCAGCCCCCGGATCAGCCTCGATATGCGCGGCACACCCTGTGAGCAGCTTGTCGGCCGTCGGGCCGCGGTCATGCCGATCGAGCAGCCGCGCCAGCGCGAGCATCGCCATCGAGCACGTCGGGTCGATTTGCAACGCCCGCTGGTAGAGCTCGGCGGCGGCGCGATCGTCTTGGAAGCCCAACGCATGAATGCGGCCCAGATAGAAGACGTGCTCGGCATGCTCGGCGGGCTCGGTGGTCTCGCCGGGCTGGGGCAACGCGCTGCGTAGGACCGTGCGGGCCTCTTTGAAGTCCCGCATCAATACGTAGGCTTGCGCCATGCGATACCGGGCGCCACGGGCGTCGGGCGCCACCTGCAATACCCGCCGATAGGTCGCTATCGCGCGCCCCGGCTCGCCGGCGAAGTCGCACCAAATGTCGCCCTCCCATTGCAGGGCCTCGGTGTAGCGAAGGGCCAGAGCCGGGCTGTCGGTGACGCGGGGTCGCAGCCCTTCGGCGAAGCGCTGCAACTCGTCTGTCGCGTCGGGCCAACGCCGCAGATGCACGAAGGCGCAGATGAGCGGTCGGCGCACGTCGAGATCGTCGGGGTGCAGCTCAGCCGCCCGCCGCCAGGCCGTCAGCGCCGCGTCAATGTCGAGCTGGGCGAACAACAAGTCGCCGCGCAGGCTCTCGGCGCGGGCGCGCCCTGCCGTGTCGCCCGCCGCCATCCGCGCTGTCGCTGCTGCCGTCAGCCGCGCCTCGATGTCGTCGGCCCGTCCAGCACCGTACGCGGCGGGGTCATGCCCGACGGCGCGCACCAACGCGGCGAGCGCGGGCAGATGATCGACGCTGAACTCCAGGGCGAGCGCGAGCGACTCGATCGCTTCGAGGCGGCGCCCCAACGCCAGCGCGCATTCGCCACGTCGATAGAACAACTCAGCGCGCTCGGCGCGGGGCCAGCCGTCGAGCTTCTGGGTTGAGAGCAGCTGAAGGTGCGGCGCCGCGTCGGCGTATCGGCCCTCG
>JBNMOZ010000554.1:0-4411 GCA_051276005.1 Bradymonadia bacterium
GGCGCCCGTTGTCGTCGACCTCTTCGAGGCGCGCGGTCAGCGTCAGCGGCGCATCGATCGGGATCGGCGCGTTGATCTCGAGGCGGCACCCCGCGTTGACGACCTTGGCGAGCGGGTAGGGCAGGCCCTGCAGCAGCTCACCGGTCAGCCCGAAGGCCCACTGCGCGAAGAGATGCGGCGGGACGCGCCCACGCCAGGCCCCCGGATCGCCACCGGCCCAGCGGATGTAGGCTTTGACCATCGCGGGATCGCGCGGCGGAAGCTGGACCGTATGCTCGGCGCTTGGCAACGACGGCATGCTTGGCGTCGCCCTGAAGCGCTGGGTCAGCCCCGCGACCGCGAGCTTGCCGAAGGAGGCGACGACTGGGCCTTGGTGCCGTGCGTGCTGCAAGAGGGACATGGTCTGCTCCTGAATCGCTACGTTTGGGCCCGCCAAAGGGGCCAAACGTGGATGATGGCAGCCAAATTGACGATTTCTGACTCGCGAGTCAAATGAATAACGCACTGCGTCAAGAGCGCGTCATAGACGACTCGAGGAGCGCGCCGCGAAAGGGGGCTGGGAAGGGGCTGGGAAGGGGGCACGGCGAAGGGCCGCTGGGGCTGCGCGCATCAGGACCGCGAGCAGTCCCAGAGCCTCCCCCAGGGAGCGCCAAGAGGCGCAGCCGAAGCCTCTCGCAGGGAGGGAGTCGCGGAGCGCAGCCGAAGTCTCTGCAGACCGGGGCAGCACCGCGACTTTGAAATAAGGCTACCGGCTCAGGGTGAGCGAGTAGTCCTGGCAGCTGTTGCCCGTGCCGTACTGGAAGACATGCACGTAGTAGGTGCCCGCCGAGACATCCGACGTGGCGGCCTCGGTGTTGTCGGTGCCGGCGGAGCTGGCGAGCTTGCTGCCCGACGCGTCGAAGAGCGCGATGTCGATGTCGCCGTCGGCGTGGGTGAAGCCGGCCTCGACCTTGAGCACGCCCGAGCTGGCGACCTCGATGGCGAACCAGTCGGCGGGGTCGTTGTTGCCGCAGAGCTCGGCGTCATGCGTGCCGACGGTGACCACAGCCGCGTTGGCGCGGTCATCGTTGGGCTCGAAGGCATCGCCGCCCATGGGCGCGGGGGCCTCGGCGCCGAGGGTCACGTCACACCAGGGCGTCCAGTCGTGGCTCTCTTGGGTGTCGTTGGCCACGTTGGCGGGCGGGCAGGACTCATCTTCGGTCCAAGCGCGCCACTCATCGCCGCGGCCGATGCTCACGGCGAAGGTCTTGAAGACGTCATAGCCGCCGTCGATGTTCATGAACGGGGCAGGCATCACGCACTCTTCGTTGCTGTGACCCTGAATGTCGTTTTGGGCCTTGAGCATGATGATTTCGAACATGTCGGCGTTCGAGCTGTTCCAGCAGCAGGTCTTGCTCTGCTGATAGACGAGCTCGGGCAGGGCGTAGTCTTCGAGCAGGCGGCGCTGGGCGTCGACCGTGGCGCGGCGGGTGTTGAAGAACTCCTCTTCGAGGTCATAGAGCTTGCTGAACGCGTCTTCGCGACGGGTGCGAGCCGAGCAGCTGGCGGGGTAGCGGCGCAGGTGCTCGCGGGCGTCATTGATCTGCTGCAGCAGGATCTCGCGCTTCACCGACGGCTCGACCTGGCCGAGGATCTGCTCGAAGCGGGCGGGGCGGGCACCAATCGCGGTCAGGTCGCTCGCGTCGACGAAGGTCGCGGCGTCCGCCACGGGCACGATGTTGAGCCAGTGGCTGCCCGACTTGACGGGGGTGCGCCAGCGCTTGATGCCGCCACCAAACTTGGCATAGGCGTCGCCATCGTAGTTCTCTTCGACGCCGCCGCCTTCTTGACCGGTCAGGGCGTCCTTGCTCGAGCCGGCGCTCTCCCACTTGGGCTGGCGGCGCGGCATGCTGCCGCTGACCAGCTCAGCTTCCAGCGCGTCTTCGAGGCGGTCGGTGTGCTTGACGACGTAGACATGGCCGATGCCGGTGCGCTGGTAGCGCTTGACGAGCACGTCGCCGGCGCGGATGGCCTCGGGCTTGAGGTTGTACAGGTTGGACGGGCTGGCCAGGTTCACGCTGCCAAAGTAGCTGAGCAGCAACACCATGAAGTAGCCGGTGCGCTTGTTGAGGTACAGCTCGTCGAAGTAGGTGCCGGCGCGGGCGTCGGCGCCCAAAAACGGCTGGTAGTCGTCCTGGCTGCCGCCGAGCTTGCGGGTGCGCAGCTTGCTGTCCTGCGGCCAACCGTCGTTGGCCCAGCTGTCGGCCTGGTTGCTGTAGTCGTTGTAGCTGCTCTTGAAGTTGGGCGTGCCGCGGTAGCGGCTGCCGTCGGCGTAGCGAAAGCCGAAGTGACCCAGGTAGATGCGGCCTGCGCTGCCTGACGCGGTGACGTAGAACGGCAGGTTGTACCAGCTGGCGAAGGTGGCCCGCAGGAACAGGGCCGTCTCGGCGCATTCGATGGCCGGTGCCGGCAGCGTCTTGCCGTACGGCGTGATCATCTGGAACGTCTCGCCGTACGACACGCCGTCGATCTTCTCCATCGACTCGATCCAGGCCTCGTACTTCTGGTCCCAGCTGAGGCCCGAGCTCTCGCCCCAGGACATGCCGGCCTTGGCGTCGGTGTCGGCCCAGTCGCGGGTGACCTTCCAGACCTGCGCGTTGTCGTTGTCGAAGCGCGTCGGCATGCCCTTGCGGCTGCTGAGCGAGTCTTCCTTGGCGTTCGCGGCGTCGCCGGGCTCGAAGACGGCCTTGCCGAGCTCGGGGGTCTCTTCGCCGACGTCGAGGCCGGGACCGACCGCGGCGGGCGCGGCAGAGTCATCGGCGCAAGCGACGAGCCCGAAGGCGAGCAGACAGGGGGCGAGGCGGAGCAGTTTTTTCATGTGGCAACCTGGCGAGTCGAGGAGTCAGAAGATCAGATACCCACGAGACTAGCACGTCACGGGCCAATCATGCTGCCCCAGGGAACCGGCACTGGAACAAGGGTTTAGGCGCGTTGAAGGTGGCGAGTGCAGTTGCCGTTGGCGGGGCAAGGTGGCGGATGGGGCTGCCGGCACGAACGCAGAACAGCCTCGCCCAGCCGCCGTATTGGTGGACGCTCCCACCCGCCGCGCCGGTGTTGACCTTGGTGACCGGCGAGACGTCGCATTGCGTCTGCGCCGGGCTGTTAGACCGGCGCAGCATGTCGAAGACGAGTTCGGCGGCGCAAGTCGACGACCTGAGGCGAGGCTACTGCGCGATCGTGATGCTCAAGGTCTCAAGCACCGCGCCGCCCTGGCCATCGCGCACCATGACGAACACCAGGTCCTGGCCGGGCTCGTTTGGCGCGGTGTAGTCGATGCTCGAGGTCGTCGGCCCGAAGCCATCCTCGACTGTGCCGTCGATCACGAACCAGCGGTAGGCGTAGACCTCGGTCACGCCGTCGGGGCGAACGTCGCGGGTCTCTTCGTCGGTGATCACCGTCAACTCGATGGTCTCGCCCGGCTCTACGACGGCCTCGTCTTGCCCGGTGATCTCGATCTGCGTCACGGTCGGGTTGCGGTTGAGCGTCTCGCCGTCGCGGATGCTGATGCGCTTGTAGGTGCTGATCTCGCGGCCGCCTTCGGCGCTGCTGACCAGGTGAACGTACACATCGAAGCCGTCTTGGAGGGTGACCTCGCGCCCGTCGACGCCGCGCACGGGGCTCAACGCCTCGAAGAGCGCGCGCACGCCGAGCCCGTCCGGGCCGAAGTCGACCGACGCGGTCGGGCCGGTGCTCTCGAGTCGGAAGTTGACGCGCTCATCGAGACACTCGAACCCGCCGATGTCGCCGGGGTTGAGCAGGCACACATCCCATGTGTAGCTGCGTGCGCGGTTGGGCTCGGTGTCATAGTCATACGTGATCAGCGTGACGACCCCATCGGGGCTCACCTCGGGTGGGTTGGCCTGGACGCCCAGCACGCGGTAGCCATCGATGCGCTTCTCGTCTTCGAAGTCGGGGCCGCAGCCCATCGCGATCGTCAGGGGCAGGCACAGGCATAACAGCCAATGTGAATGCAGCATTAAAAGACTCCTCGAACGCCGAGGGAGGGGATGATCGGCAGGCCGGCCTGCACCGCCGACGCGGTGTAATCGTACTGGTAGGTGATGCTCTCGGGGTTCTCGCGGTTGTAGGTGTTTTGGACCTCTAGATAGGTCGTCAGGCGCCACGTGTCGAAGACCCAGTGCTTGTCGACGCGCAGATCGAGCTGGTGAAACGAGTCGAGGCGCGTGCTGTTCAAGGCGCCGAAGACGGGCACGTACTCGCCGGTATCGGCGTCCAGGTTAGCGCCCGCGATCGGCGTGCTGGGGTTGCCCGTCACGAAGCGCCAGCGCAGGCCGGCCTCCCAGGTCGGGGTGAACTTGTACTGCGCGATCACCGTGATGTTATGGGTCTGGTCGAAGTCGAAGATGCGGTA
>JBNMOZ010000555.1:0-4393 GCA_051276005.1 Bradymonadia bacterium
AGACGCCTCAGCCGGGGATCTTGCCCAAGAGGAGGAACGCGATGATGAGGGCGTAGATGACCAGCGACTCGATGAGCGCCAGGCCGAGGATCATCGGGGTGAAGATCTTGTTTTGCGCGCCGGGGTTACGAGCGATGCCTTCGAGGGCAGCGGCCGCAGCCTTGCCCTGGCCGAGGGCGCCACCGAAGGCGGCGATACCGATGGCGAGGCCAGCGGCCAAAGCCGCCGCAGCGCCCGACATCGGGTCGGCCTGAGTGTCCTGCGCGAAGGCGGTGTTTGCGAGGAGCATCGTCGGGAGAAGACCCATGGCCCACAAGAAGAGCTTGTTCATTGCTGTGCAATCCTATGTCTTGCGCCGAAGCGCCAAGGTGCCCCGAGGGGCGATATACTCGATGAATCGAGCGGTTTTGCCCCGAAGGGCCATCAAACGCATCCACCGTTCAGCGCCACCGCTGGCACCGTCCGCCCCGCCTCCTTCTCAATTACACAAACCGCCACAATAATGGGGGTTCTGGTGCTGTGAGAGCGCTGTCGGGTCGATGCGGGGGACCAGCAGTCGCTGGCCCAGAAGAGAATCAGTGTGAAAGACTCAGTGCGCGACGGCCTCATGCCCATCAGGGGCATGCTCGTCGTCGTGCTCTTCGTGCTCGTGATGCTCGATGGCCATCCCGATGTAGACCACGCTGAGCATGCAGAAGACCAAGGTCTGCACGACGCAGACGATGATCCCCAGCACCATGATGGGCACCGGCACGAGGATGGGCACGAGGCCAAGGAACAGGCCGAGGACCTTATGGTCGCCGATCATGTTGCCGGCCAGGCGCAGCGTCAGGCTCATCGGGCGCGCGATGTGGCTGATGATCTCGATGGGGAACATCAGCGGCGCCAGCCAGATGACCGGACCGAACAGGTGCTTGATATGGTCGAGCCCGTTGACCTTGAGCCCGTAGACGTGGGTCGCCAGGAACACCATTGCGGCCAAAGCCAGGTTGGTGTTGGCCGACTCTGTCGCGGGCAAGAACCCAGGCACGAGACCCAGCAGGTTCGCGATGAGGATGAAGAACGCCAGCGTACCGATGAACGGGAAGAACGCCCGCGCCGCCTTGCGCCCCATGATCCCGGTCATCACCCCCAGGGTCGCCGAGCACAAAACCTCGACCACGCTGCGCGAGTTGAAGCGGCGCTCAGGCACAAGCCCCTCGTCACCTGCAGCCTTCAATCGGGCCCGATAGCGGCTCGCGAGCAATACGCAGAGCAACACCACGAAGGCGCCGGTGAAGATGTGCTGCAGGTGATACAGCTTGTTGCCCAGCAGCAATGACTTGCCGCCGATGGCCTCGATCAGCGACTGCTCAGCCGCTTCGACACCAGGAATCATGTGCAGCCAGGTTGTCGGCACACTACCAGCCATGAATCACTCCGAGCTCGCCGTGCTCTGCTGATCTTCATGAGGCTCATGAGGATCAGGGCCGAATAACGACCCAAGCACGACAGCGATCACAAGCGCCCCGAAGCCCAGCAAAAAGCCGAGCGGTTCGATGGGCAGAAACTTGAAGGTCAAACCAATGGCGGCCGCGAGCACGCCGAACTTCAAGAAGAAGTTCGACGCCGTGCGCCCCCCCGAAACTGTCGCATTTATCATGCGGCGGACCATGCGACGGATGAGCAGCAGGTTGCCGATCCCCAGCGCCGCACCCAGCGCAACACTCAGCGTGAACCACAGCCGCATCATCGGGATCGTTGCGCACGTCGCGATGACGCCGAGCACGGCCGAAAAGCCGATGATCCAGTTGATTTGGCGGTTATCCATCTCGCTCACTCTGCGCTGCTTCGGCCGCGTCATCACGCGCGGCCTGATTCTGCACTGTCTTGACCGCGGTCCACACCGCTTTGGTCGCGGCACCGACACCGAAGAGCGTGCCAATGAGCACACCCTTGGGCGACCAGCCGTATTTCGAATCGAGCCAATACCCGATCCCAGCGCCGATCGCCACCGCTACGCCCATCTCTAGACCCACGCTCGCGGTGCGGGCCCCCTTCCAGACGACGCGGGTCTTATCGGACAGCTCACTCACAGGCGCGTCATGACTGGGCCAGCGCCGTCTTGGCAGCCTCGAGGATCTGCTGAATCTCAGCCTCACCATGCACCGTCGAAACGAAGCAGGCCTCATACCCACTGGGCGGCAAGTACACCCCCAGGTCGAGCATGTGCTGATGGAAGCGGCTGAAGCGATCGTGGTCACAGGCGGCAGCGTCGTCGAAGTTGCGCACCGGCCTGTCGCTGAAGAACAGCGTGAACATCGTGCCGACATGCTGCACGACCGCGTCGACGCCGGCCGCCTCGATGACGCCGCGCAGACCCTCGACGATGGCGGTGCACGCCGCGACCGCCTTCTCGAAGGCACCGGGCTCGGCGAAGCCCTTGAGGGTGGCGAGGCCCGCAGCCGTCGCCAACGGGTTCCCGCTCAACGTGCCGCCCTGGTAGATCGGACCCAGGGGCGCGACCTTGCGCATGTGCTCAGCCTTGCCGCCGTAGACGCCGACCGGCAGGCCGCCGCCCACGACCTTGCCCAGACAGGTCAGGTCAGGATCGACACCAAACAACCCCTGGGCGCCGCCGCGATGCACGCGAAAGCCCGTCATGACCTCATCAAAGATGAGCAGCGCGCCGTGCGCCTTGCACAGCGCCACGAGGCGATCGATCCACGCAGCGTCGGGGACGATGACGCCCATATTGCCGGTGACGGCTTCGAGGATCACGCCCGCGATCTCGGGGCCGCGCGCAGCGAAGAGCCCCTCGAGGGCCTCAATATCGTTGTACGGCACGGTGAACGTGTGCTTGGCGACGTCGGCCGGGACGCCCGCGCTGTTGGGGTTGCCGAACTCGGCGAGCCCGCTGCCCGCTTTGACCAAGAAGCTGTCGGCGTGCCCGTGGTAGCAGCCCTCGAACTTGACGATACCGTCGCGCCCGGTCGAGCCGCGGGCGACCCGCGCAGCCGACATGCAGGCCTCGGTGCCACTCGACACCATGCGCATCATCTGCATCGACGGGTACGCCGCGCGCACCGCCTCAGCGAAGTCGACCTCGGCGGCCGTCGGCGCGCCAAAGCTGGTCCCTCGCTTCGCCGCGTCAATGATCGCCTCGATGGTCGGCGGATGCGCGTGACCGAGGATCGCAGGACCCCAGGTGCCGACCAGGTCGACATAGCGGTTGTCGTCTTCGTCGGTCAGCCAGGCCCCGCTTGCCTCACGAATGAACGGTGGCGCGCCCCCGACTGATCGAAACGCGCGGACGGGGCTGTTTACGCCGCCGGGCATGAGGTCAGTGGCCCGCGAAAGTAGCGCTGCGCTGCGGTCATATCTGCGGTTCATGGGGGCTCCTTGGCGGTATCGAGGGGCGTCTCTGCTAGCACGGCGCGCAGCGCGCTTCAACCGAATGGATCTTCGGACCCGCAGTCGGCATATTCAGGCCATGACGTACCCCATGTTGTCCGCCTTTTGCCTCGCACCGCTCATGTTCGCTGGCGCCGCCCATGCCGCCCCCGAAGACCGCGGTCAACGAGGCTGGTACGTCGGCGGAGGCGGCGGGCTGGCCGTGGGCGCGGCCGACGACGTCGAGGGCGAGAGCGCCGGCAGCTTCTTGGGCAATATGGGGCGGCTGCGCGTCGGCGAAGAGGCCATCCCAAACCTGTACGTCGGCTTGGCCGTCATGGGCGGAGGCCTGTCGGCCGACCGATATGACGCCGGCTTCGGCGGCCTGTTCCTCGAGGCCGGGTGGCGTGCCCTGCCCAGCGCGTTGCCGGACTTGGTCTTCCTGGTGGGCGCGGGCGTAGGCGGCGGCTCACTCGAAGCGAAGGACGCCGATGACGAGCTCGACTCCGCACCGGGCGGCGCGATGTACGAGTTGGGCTTGATGTGGGAGTTCGAGTTCGGCGACGAGCCCGAAGGCTTCGTGCTCGCGCCGGCCGTGCACTGGTACTACGTGCCGCCCCAGTTTGAGAATGAGGCGCAGCTGAGCACGGTCTTGATCAGCGTTGAAGCGCTCTGGTACGGCGGCCGCTGAACGGCTCCGAACAGGCGCTCTGCCGGGCTTGGCCCTTGGCGGGGCCCGCCCCCTACTTCTTTTTGAAGAGGTTCTCGAGATCACGCAGCGCTTGCGCCCGGTTGGCGCCGGTTGCAGCGCGACCGCGTTCAGACCCGATGCCGCGGCGACGCTCGCCCCGGGTGCCGGGGATGTCGTCGAGGCGCACCTTGTCGCCCGGCGTACCGGCGACGCGCTCGCCACCTTCGGCCGGACGGGCCGATGGAGCGCTGCGATCGGGCCGCAACGACAGCGAGATGCGCCGCCGGGCGCGATCCACCCCAAGTACGCGCGCCTTGACCGCCTGATTGA
>JBNMOZ010000556.1:0-4383 GCA_051276005.1 Bradymonadia bacterium
ACGACACCCGCCACACCGAGACGGTCGCGTATCACCTGGTGCACGATCTGGGCATGTGCTGTGGAGGCCGAATGACGGCGTTCTTGAACAAGACGACGCCGGCACCGGCGCTGTGGATTTATGGCGCGGGCCACGTAGGCACGGCGCTGGCCGCGGCTGCACAGGCGGCGGGGTTCGCCGTGACCGTGCTCGACGAGCGCGCGGAGTGGGCCGACCCGGCGCGCTTTCCCGATGCGGTCACGGTGCTCGATGTCGACTTGGAGACGCACCCGCTGCCGCCGCCCGAGGTGTTCACCGTGGTGATGACCCACTCGCATCCGCTGGATGAGGCGCTGGTGCGTGCGCTGACGGTTACGCCGCGACGTTTCTTGGGGGTGATCGGCAGCCGCCGCAAATGGGCGCTCTTCGAGAGGCGGCTGCTGTCGAGGGGGTTGACGCCGGCGCAGCTGGCTCAGGTCGAGAGCCCCGTCGGCTTGCCGATCGACGCGCAGACGCCTGCCGAGATCGCGATCAGCGTGCTCGGTCGCTTGATCCAGGTACGTCGCAAACCCTGAGCGACATAGACCCTCAGTTGCGTCGTAGGCCTGCCCGTGCGCCGTGCGCTGAAGGTGCGCCGCGGGGCCCAGCCTGACTCGCCTGGCTGAGAAGAATTCCGGCCGCGACGGCGACGTTGAGCGACTCAACCGCGCCGGTGCCGGGGATCGCTACACAATCGTCAATCACAGCGCGCACGGCGTCAGACAGCCCGTCATTCTCTGCGCCCATCACGATGCAGACCGGGCCGCTCGCCGGGCCGCCCATCGTCGGTCGACCGTTCTGATCGGCCCCCACGATTCGCACGCCGGCGCCCTTGAGCATCGTCAAAGCGTCGGCCATGTCGCTGACGCCGCAGCAGGGGATGATCTCGGCGCCGCCCTGGGCGACGCGCAGGGCCGCGGCGCTCAGGCCGTTTTGTCGCTCGGGGGCGACGAAGATCACGCCCGCGGCGCCAAACCATGCGGCGCTGCGAATGATCGCGCCCAGATTGTGTGGGTTTTGGACCGAGTCGAGGGCGATGTAGAGGCCCCGCGCTGGATCCGTCTCTG
This sequence comes from Bradymonadia bacterium, assembly GCA_051276005.1. Classification (GTDB taxonomy): domain Bacteria; phylum Myxococcota_A; class Bradymonadia; order UBA7976; family UBA1532; genus JBNMOZ01. The sequence goes on from JBNMOZ010000556.1 coordinate 1,086, forward strand.
CTCGATCGGCCACCAGGGTGCTGATCGACGCGAGGGCCAGCGGCTCGGTGACGACCACGACGCCTTCGTGATGCATCGTCTTAGCGGCGCGCTCGAGATCCTCGGCCGGCACCTCGCGGTATGGTCGCCGATGATGCGCGGTGGCCTTGAGCAGCGGCCCGAGGACGAACCGCCGATCAAGGTGATAGAGCACGCGCCGAATGGCCTCGGGGCGATGCTTCGCTACGGCGAGCGCGGCGTTGATGCCGTAGACAACAGATTCGCGGCGACTCATGGGGCATACACCTGATTGCTGAAGATGGGGCGCGTGGGAACCTGGATGCGAATGAACTCATGCTTCGTCGCCGCGTGGCAGCCGTTGCAGGCCTGCACGGTCGCCTCATACTTCGCCACGAAGCCGCGCTTGGCCTTCACGGCGCTGTCGAGCCCACCCAGCGCGCCCGCCAACATCGGGTTCGCCAATACGCTCACGTTGACGCCCTCATCGACGATCTTGGCCTTGGTGATCGTCTCTAGCGTCTCGTTGAGCTCATGGGTGTAGAAGGCGGCCAACGGCCAGTTCTGCGCCTTGCCCGCCCAGTACAGCTTGTCCATGTGGATCTGCAGGCGAAGCATGAGCGGTGAGAGTTCGACCTCGCCCGCTTCATCAGCGACAGCAGGCTGGGCGGCGAGGACACTGAGCAGGGCGAGCAGGATCAGGTGACGCATTGGTGGCTCCAACGTGGGATCGCGCCACTTTGGGCAGCCGACCGGCCGAGGTCAAGGCGGCAAGCGACGCAAAGGCTGAGTCTGTCTACGCGGCCCGTGTCAGTCGACGCGGATCGGGCACCACGCCAGCGTCCCGCCGTCTTGCACCATACCCAGGTGGTCGGTGAGCGTCGCGGGCAGCCCGGCGGCGTTGAGGGCGGTCGCGCTCAGGGTGGCCGCGCTCAAACCAGCGCCGCTCAAGCTGGGGCGCAACCGGCTGCGCCAGCTGCGTCGGCGCTCGATTGTCTTGATTTTGGGTGTGCGTTCGAGAGACACGCCGGCCTTCGATGCCAGCTGCGCGATCGCGTCGGCCTCGGTGCCCAGGGCGTCGACCATGCCGCGCTCATGCGCCTGGGCGCCGGTCCACACGCGGCCTTCGGCGAGGGGCTCGATCCAGTCGCGTCCCTTCTCGCGGCCTTCGCAGACGCGATCGAGGAACAAGCCGTACGTGCGCTGGATGTGTCCCTCGAAGGCGATGCGTTCGGAGTCTGAGAAGCCGCGGCTGAGTGAGAACACGCCCGCATGGGCGCCGCGCTCGAATCGGAATTGGCGCAGGCCCAGCTTCTCCAACACGCCGCCGATGACGGGCTTGGCCATGAAGACACCGACGCTGCCGGTGAGCGTGCCGGGCGACGCGACGATGGCATCGGCCGCGCTCGCGACGTAGTAGCCGCCGCTCGCCGCGTAGTCGCCCATCCAAGCCACGACGGGCTTGTCGGCGGCGGCCCGACGCACGGCCTGCCACATGCGCTCGCTCGCCGTCGCGCTGCCGCCGGGGCTGTCGATGTGCAGCAAGATGCCCTTGATGCGCTTGGACTTGCGGGCAGCATCGAGCGCGCCGACCACCGCGCGGGTCGTGGCGCCCGTGGGCATGGGATCGTCATGCCTGCCGTCGCGGATCGAGCCTCGAACCTCTACGACCGCCAAGCGGGCGCGGCGAGGCAAGGATGGCAGCGCTGAGGGCGCGCCGTGATAGGCGGCGATGGGCTGCGCGTCGTCGTTGGTCCAGGTGTCTTCGTCGGTGACGTGGGTGGCGACCCCGGCTTCGACGACGGCCTCGGGGCCCAGCGGCGCGGCGTCGATGACGCCCTGTACGGCGTCGGCGTCGATGCCGCGGCCGGTCGCGATGCCGTCGACGAGGTGGGCGTGCAGGTCGTCGAGCAGGGCGTTGACTGCCTCTTGATTGGCAGCCGACGGTTCGGTGCGCGAGAACGGCTCCATGGCCGACTTGTAGGCGCCGGCGCTGACCACGTCGACCCGGGCCCCGATTCGGTCCAAGGCGCCCTTGTAGAAAGTCATTTCAGCCGACAGACCGGTCGCGATCACCATCGAATCAGGGGGCAGATGCACCGCGTCGGCGGCGCTGGCGACGAAGAGCGTGCGGTGATCGGGGTGCACGACGAGGGCGTCGACGGTCAGCCCGCCCGCCTGGGCCTCAGCGAGCATCGTGCGCAGCTCATACAGGCCACTCCAGCCTACGCTCAACGCGCCGATGCGCACCTGCAGGCCGCTGACTCGATGGTCCTTGATGGCGTCGCGGATGGCGTCGCGCAGGTGTCGGCGCGAGATGCCGTCGCGTTGTCGGTTGAAGAAGCCGCGCGCTTGGGCCCGGTGCGGATGGGTGCCTTCGAGTGAGATCGACAGGACCCTCTGCTTCTTGCCCAGCCGCCAAATCAGCCAGGCGACGAGCTGGAAGGGGAGCCGAATCGGCCAGGTGAGCAGGCTGATGAGGAAGACGACGCGATGCATGGACGATCCGACTGTGCGGGAAGCACGCTGCGGGGAGACGCGGGACGATATGCACCGGATCTCAGATGTCCAGCGGGGGCAGGCTATGCGGCGAGATGGCCGAGCAAGTGGGGGAGGGCTTCGACCACCAGGGCCTCGTGGGCGCGGGCGTTGCCGACGGTGACGAGCGTGTAGCGCTGGTCGGCATGAAACGGGGTCTGATGGATGCGCTCGCCGCCCGGACCCACCCCGGACGGGTTGGGATACAGGGTGACCGCGAGGCGGCAAAGAATGCGGGCGTATGACTTCGGGGCGGGGCGCAGGCCGATGCCGCGTTTGCCCTTCTGGCTGACGAGGGTGAAGGCTGGCTGACCGGTTTCATCCGCGATCATCAAGGTGCCCACGCCGTGCCGACGCGCCAAAGATGAGAACCAGTGTCTGTCGATCAGCATGCACCCTCCACGGCCTCGGGGAGTATACGGTCACAGCGCCGAATGTGACAGCCCGGTGACAGCAGCCCGCTACTCCAGGTCTGCGGGCACGCTGACGCTGAGCAAGTCACCGTCGGAGCTCGCAGCCAACGGACGCGGGGCGAGGCAGTCGATGCCGTCTGGATCGGCGCAGACGCTTACGCGGTAGCCTTCGCTTTCACGCCCCGGTCGCTCATGCACGACGACATCACAGCCCAACAGACCACTCATGCCCAGCGACGCAGACTTGGTGTCGACCCGCACGGCCAGGCGTCCACCCAGGCCCAGCGCGACGTAGTGGCTGGGCGACGAGTCGGCCTCGCAGGGCAACTGGGGCGCGTCGAGGGCGGCGC
>JBNMOZ010000557.1:0-4372 GCA_051276005.1 Bradymonadia bacterium
AGGCCAACCTCAGCGGTCCCCCCGCCTGGATCGTCGCCACGCTCAATGCGCGCGCGCGTCAGCAGGTCAGCGCGCTGCTCAAGGACGGCGGGCGCGTCGAACAGGGCCGAGTCAGCGTGCGGCTGTTGGTGCCACGCGCCCACCAGCTCGTCTCACAGGCGCGTCACCTGCTTAAGTTGGCGCGCCGCCTGAGCCTGCCCGACATCGAAGTCACCCATCTGCTGATTCGGCGAGCGCAGAGCGCCGACAGCGCGCCGAAGCGCCGGGCCGCCGTGGCGCAGCTCACCGGTCACGCGCCCTACATCAAGCACTTCGGCGACCTGGGCCGGGTTGAGGCGCATCTGGCGAAGGGCAACGCGGTCGATGTCGCGGCCGGTCTGCGGCTCAGGCTCGCCTGGTTGAACGCAAACCCCGGTCGAATCGACAGCTTGCCCGAGTCGGTCGTCATCGATGCGCTGGACGGCGCGACGCCTGTTCGGCTGGCCGCCATCGCTCGGCTGGCTCAGGTTGGCACCGCAGCGTCCATCGCACCGTTGACCGCGGCCTCGCAGGGCTTCTTTGCGAGCAGTCGCATCAAGACGGCGGCCCAGACGGCCCTCGAAGCCGTGATCCTCCGCATCGGCGAGGTGGCTGCGGGGGGGTTGGCGTTGGCCGAAGACACGACCGGTCACCTGGCATTGCGAGACTGATTGACCAAGCGTACGCGCGGTCAAGTGGTGCTCTATCGGCGGCCTGCAGCACGTCTGGGGGCGCACCCTGGACGCGCTGACTCGACGACGGCGGTCGACGCACAGCCCACGTCGATTTGAGGCGCTGGGTCGCTGCCGTCAATCACAGCACGCAGGCCGATATCTAAACTGTCTCTGCGCGCCACTCGACCTGGGGCGCCCGGGCGCTGATACTGCAGCATGGCTTGGAACCCCGAACGCGTCGTCGCCGTCGTCAACCCCGCTGCTGCAGGGGGCAAGGTCGGTCGCCGCTGGGATAATCTGCAGGGCGCGCTGATAGAGCGGCTCGGGCCCGTCGAGTTCCAGCTGACGCGTGCGCCCGGCGACGCGACTCGGTTGGCCCAGGAGGCTGTCGAGAATGGGGCCGAAGTCGTGCTCTCGCTCGGCGGCGATGGCACCCATGGCGAGGTCGCTGCCGGCCTATATGCGGCGGGCGGATTGCCGACGCTGGGCATCCTGCCGGCCGGGACTGGTGGCGACTTTCGACGGATGCTGGCGCATGGCGAGGACTTGATGGCCAGCGCCGCTGCGCTGCCCACGGCCACGGCCACGACCATCGACTTGGGCCGCGTCGACTATGGGACCGGCGCCGACGCGGCGCATCGAATCTTCCTGAACCTCGCGGGCTTGGGCATGAGCGGGCAGGTCGATCGATACGTCAACGCGTCAAGCAAGCGCCTGGGTGGCACCCTCACGTTTTTGTGGTGCACGCTCAAGGCGCTGATGCGCTTTCGACCGCCGCGCGTTCGCCTGACGGTCGACGGGATCGATCGCGGCGAGCACTGCATCTTCACCGTCATCGTCGCCAATGGTCGGTATGCCGGCGGCGGCATGCAGTTCGCGCCCGACGCGCGCCTCGATGATGGGCGGTTCGATGTCATCGTCATCCCGAAGCGGCCCCTGCATCGCGCGATTTGGGCCGTGCCTGGGCTGTATTCGGGACGCTACATCAAAGCTGACGATGTGCACGTCTGGCGCGCGGCCGAGCTGAAGATCGACGTCGTCGATGACCGCACGGCGCTGCTCGACATCGACGGCGAGTCGCCGGGTCAGGCCCCGGCGTGTTTCACGATCATCCCCAGCGCCATTCGGCTGCTCGATCTCGAACATCGCCCAATGACGTTGGCGCGCACGCTGCCCGACGAGGGCGTCATGGCACGCTGATCTCGTCGATGACGTCGATGCGCACCGGATCCGTGTGAATGTCGACGACGGTCCAAAGATCGCCGCTCGCGATGACGTCGCGGCGCAATTCGCGCACCAGCGCGCCCTCCGAGAAGATGCGGATTACGGCCTCGCTTCGACCAAAAGCGCTCGCGCTGAAGTACTGCACGCCCAATCGATAGGGCCCGCCAATCTCGGCCGTCGGTTGCACCACCCCGATGGTGATGTGCTCGGGCCCTTCGCCGTCCACGTCGTCGACGTCGAGGCTCGGATTGTCGGCGCCGCGGCCTTGCTGACCCCAGTCGGGCGACGGGTTCGCGTAATGGCAATCCCAGGTGGGGTCGTTCCAACTGACGGCGTTGGGGTGCAGCAGGTGCAGGTCCAGATCGGTGCCTTCGCCATCGCCGGGTCGCGCGTCGCCGGGCGTGTTCCAGACCAACTCGATGTGCAAGGCGGCCAGGTTGATCGCGCGCACGGCGAATCGGGCCCGGCGCTCTCGGCACTCCGGCGCCGTCATCAACAACTCGATAAAGTATTCGCCCGAGATATCGGGGAAGAAGGCGGCCGTCGGGGTATCTGGATCATCGGGCGCCAGCGCGCCAATTGGCGCGGGTATCTCGCCGAGCAGCGCGGTCGAGTCGGCCGGGGCGCGCAAGATTTGCCAGCGATACCGGGCGTCGGGCCAATCCGGCGCGACCAGGTCCATCCATCGACCCGGCGCGATCCGGGTGGGGACGGGCGCGAGGCGCGGATCCGGGCAGGCGATCGGTGGCCCTCGATCGGGACCCAGGTCGACCTGGGCGTCGGGCAGCGCTGCATCCGAAATGTCTGCGTCTCGCGCGGCGTCGGGCGCGGCAGCATCGGGCTCTGCGGCGTCGGGCGCGGCAGCATCGGGCTCTGCGGCGTCGGGCTGTTCGGCGTCACTCGGCCGTGCATCGCGTATACGCGCATCCATCGGCCCCGCATCGGGCACCACCGCATCGACGGCCCCATCAAGCTCGGCATCGACCGTCGTGCCCCCGTCGGGGACCCAGTCGGGATCCTCCAGCGCGCCTCGGGAGTCGCAGCCCGCCATACCAAGGAAGACGATCGTCCAAATCACGCTGCGCTGCATCAGGCCTCCTGCTGAAGTCAGTGTCGCCGGTCGGTCGGGTGAACACCATGCGATTAATTGAGCGCGGTCAGGCGATATAGGCAGCGCGGTTTGCGACGCAAATAGCGCTCCAGAGCCTGCGCGTGGCGTGGCACGGCTCTTGGATTAGGAATCTGCGTCCGGCGGCGAGCCGGGGCTCTCGCAGAGAAAGAACCCAGCATGACGACCCAGACGACCCAGACGACCCAGACGACCCAGACGACCCAGACGACCCAGACGACCCAGACGACCCAGACGACCCAGACGACCCAGGTCAAGCCGACCCGCAACTTCGAGGTGATCCACGGCGAGGGCGGCATCATCAAGGCCTGGATCAAGGGCGTGCCGGTCGGTGACAACGCGCGGCAGCAGCTCAAGAACGTCGCGAGCCTGCCCTTCGTGCACAAGTGGGTCGCCGCGATGCCCGATACGCATTGGGGCATGGGCGCGACCATCGGTTCGGTGATCCCGACCAACCAGGCCATCATCCCCGCGGCGGTGGGCGTCGACCTGGGCTGCGGCATGATGGCGACCCGCACGACGCTGACGGCGAGCGACCTGCCCGACGACCTGCGTCCGGTGCGCGTGGCCATTGAGGCGGCCGTTCCGCATGGCCGCACCAACAACGGTCAGCGTGGCGATCGTGGCGCTTGGGGAGAGCTGCCGGCACCCGTCGCTGAGGCGTGGGCAGAGATGCTGCCGCGCTTCGAGCAGCTGTGTGAGGCGCACCCCAAGCTGCGCCGCTGCAACACCGTCGGCCACCTGGGCACCCTGGGCACCGGCAACCACTTCATTGAGGTCTGCCTGGATGAAGAGGATCGGGTCTGGTTCATGCTGCACTCGGGGTCGCGCGGGCTGGGCAACCGCATCGGCAGCCACTTCATCCGGCTGGCCAAGCGCGAGATGGAGCGCTGGTTCGTGCACCTGCCCGATAAGGACCTCGCGTACCTGCCGGAGGGCTCGCGCTACTTCGGTGACTATATGAAGGGCATCAGCTTTGCGCAGGCCTTCGCGCGCACCAACCGCGAGCTGATGATGCGGGCGAGCCTGCAGGCGGCGCGCGATTGTGGCCTGCTGCGCGAGTTCAAGGTCGATGAGGTGGCCGTCAACTGCCACCACAACTACGTGGCGCGCGAGACGCATTACGGCAAGGAGGTCTACGTGACGCGCAAGGGCGCGCTCTCGGCGCAGAAGGATGAGTTGGGCATCATCCCGGGCAGTATGGGTGCGCGCTCGTTCATCGTGCGCGGCAAGGGCAACCCGGAGTCGTTTTGTAGCTGCTCGCATGGGGCTGGGCGGGCCATGTCGCGGTCCGAGGCGCGGCGCCGGTTCACGGTCGAGGACCACG
>JBNMOZ010000558.1:0-4367 GCA_051276005.1 Bradymonadia bacterium
CTGGGTGTCGGTGTTGCCGGTGCCGGCGTTGGCGCCGACCACCATGCCGCCGACCAGGCTGATCTGTGCTGTGCCCGCGCCCTTTCCGCCTTCGACGACCCGCCCCACGATGCCCGCGCTGAAGCGGTCACCCGCTCGAACGAACCGGGGCAACGCGGGCTGCGCCACCACCGGCAGGCGCACGTCGATGTGCCCCTTTGCGAAGCCAAATCGGTCGGCGCTGACGGCCTTGGCGCGGATGGCGAACCGGGTCAGGTTGTCGGGCAGCTTCACCTGCACCCGCGCCACCCCATCGCGGCCGATCTTCAGCGTCGGCTCATAGAACGGCACCGGCCTGAAGTCGCGCCGCACGGTGGCCTTGGCCAGCGCATCGTCATCGTCCTCGCCGTCGCCGCCGCCCGGCATGACCGCGAACGGGATGCGCCCGAAGACCAGCCGGCGGGTGTCGCGCATAGCCAAGTGGGTGCCCCGCGGCTGCACGAAGTCCTCGATGGGATCGAGGGGCAGCTCCTCACCCAGGTCGAGCACGGCCTGGTCGACGAGCCACAACGTCACCTCGCCCGCCATGGGCTTGCCGGCGTCGGTCTTCAGCGAGACCGTGAGCGGGATCGTCTTGCCAGGCAGCGCCTTTGCCGGGTTCTTCAGCTCAACAAAGATTTGATGGGCCACCGGCTTGATGACCAGATCGATCCGCGCGGCGACCGCTTCGGGGCGACCCAAATCGAGCGTCGTCATGCCCGTCGGCAGCGTGGTCTTGTTCCGCCCGCGCAGCATGATGACGTGCACCGGCAGCGATGGGGTGAACTCGCGCTCGAGGGCCACCGTGACCACGGCCTTACCGCCGCGCACGGGCACCCAGCGGTACACGTTACGGGTCGGCTCTTCGATGACGACCAGGGCCTCCGCCGTCTGAAACGGGCTCTGCAGCACGATCTTGGCGGTCTGGCCGGGCGTATATTCGGTCTTGTCGGGCGTGGCCACGAAGGTCTTGTTCTCCGGCTTGGGCCAGCTCACCGGCTCATCGCCGCCCACGTACAGATCCCGCGCCACCACCTGGGCGCGCCCGAGCCGATCGCGGCTCTCGACCTCGACGATGTAGACGCCCGCGCGGGGCACCGGCAGGTCGAGGAGCAGCGGCTCGGCGGTGCTGGTCAACTGCAGGCGCCGCACCTCGATGTCGACCGTGTCGGTGACGTACTTCGCCTCGCCCTCTGAGAAGTCGGCGGCCTTGAGGTGGGCGTGCCACTGGCGATGCTTGAGCACCAGCGTCAGCGGCTGACCGACCTTGGGGGTGCCGTCCTTGTCGACGACGATCACCGCCCCCGTGATGCGCGCACCGTCGGCGCCGGGCTCGATGTAGCGCGGCAACTTGAGACCCAGCGCGATGTCAGGGATCGCCCGCACCCGGCGCGTTGAGGTGACGGTCTGATCGTCCGCGCCGGTGACCGTCGCTTCGATCATGTAGGTGCGCGGCTGCGCGGTCGGCTCGATGGTCGGGTCGAGGGTCAAGCCCGCGCGCCCGTCCAGGTCGGTCAGCCCCGCCTGGGTCAGCGTGGGCGTGGCCTCGAAGCGGCTGCTGCGGCTGTAGCGCCCGTCGACCGAGTACACGAAGCCGGGCGGGCCCTTGGGCGTCCAGCGATAGGGATACTGCGTCACCCGCCAGCGCACAGGCCGCGCGCTGACTCGGCCACCGGCGTAGTACGTGCCCAAAGCGGCGACGTCGAAGGGCGCATCCAGCGCCACCGTATCGGGCCCCAACATGCCCACCTTGAAGGTCGGCAGGCGGTACGCTTCGACCTTGAAGGTCGTGTCGGCGACGCGGCTCTTGTTGTTGCCCTCGCCGTCGAGCTCGAGCCACGCGGTGTAGACGCCCGTCGGCTTATCGGCCTCGTCGAACTTCACATAGGCCGTGCCGTATTCGCTGAGCGAGACCGGCAGACGCCACTTCGCGCCGCCGGGGCCGCGCACCACGATGCGACCTTTGCCCTCGGCGGGCTCGAACTCGCCCTGATGCGCCACCCGCACCCAAGCCTTGAGGTGCACCGCGTGGCTCGGCCGGTACAGCGGACGCTCGGGGAACAAATGCCCACGGATCCACTCTTGCTCGCCACGCTTGGAGATCTCATCGAAGACCCAGCCCAGCCAATCGCCCCGGCCCGACCAGTAGCCCCGGGCGAACGACTCGGGCGGCGACTGCGGATCGAGGACCAGCACGTCGTCGCCCTTCTTCGCGATGATGCGATGCACGGTCGGCGCCTCGGCGCGCACGCCCGGCGCCTTCCAGGTCACGCCGCCATCAGCCCCCGTCCGGCCGGCCCAAATTTGGGTCCAGGCGCGCGAGTCACCCGTGCCCGAGGCGCCTTCGATGATGATCTCGACCCGCGACACCGGCTTCGCCGTGGCGAGGGAGGTGACGAAGAACCGAGTCGAGTCGACCCCTTCCACGCTGGTGAGCGACAGATCCGTGACCTGTAGGCGCATCCAATGGCGGGTGTCGTTGTCGAGCGCGCGCAGGCCGACCAGGTAGTGGCCGGGCGCGTCCTTGCCGGCCAAGCCAGCCAGATGCGGCGCCAAATCAAGCCCGCGGCGCTCACCGCCTTCGGGCATGTCGACCAGCGTCGAGACCCCGGGGGCCCCCAGCGCGCGCAGCTGCTCGGCCTGGGCCGATTGGCTGATGGGGATCGGCTTCGTCCAGGCCGCCGGCATCTCGCCCGGCCCCGGCGGTCGCAGGCTCTCGTTGACCGTTAAGACGCGCTCAAACGGCCAGAACGCGCGGTTGAGCGGATCGACCCGATAGATGCGCAGGTCGGCCTTGGCGTGACCCCGCGCCCGCACCGGCACGCGCTTGGGGCCGGCGCGCTCGGCGAGCCCGCGGGCGGCGTCCCAGGCCAGCACCCGCGATCGCGGCGCGAAGCTCATCCAGACGGCGCTCTCGCCTTCGATCTCCAGCGCTCGGCGCGCCGTGTCGAAGACGGGCGCCGGCACGACGGCCATGCGATAGGGCGTGTCGGGCTCGAAGTCGCCTCGGATGGTCAAAGCGCGGCCGCTCAGGCTGAAGGACAGGTTGCGCACGGCCGGATCAAAGCGCACCAAGTCACGCCCGAGCACGGCGCTGAGCGACTCCGGGTTGGCCGAGAACTCGACGCGCGCATGCTGTCCATACGAGTCAGAGCAGCGCAGCGGCTGATCGGCCGGATACCGCGTGCCCGCCGCGGTCACCGGCAGCGCCGCGCTCTGACAGCCCATGCTCACGATACGAAACGGCGGCGCGGTCGCGAAGGCGATGGTCGAGACGGCCAAATCGTCGGCGCCCACATCTGAGGCGGCGAGGCCTAAGCGAACGGTGGCCCGCGTTCCCCGCGGGATGGGGCGATTCAGGCGGATCGAGTACCGGTGTTTTTCGCCCCGCTCCGCCGGCCTCTTCTTGACCGTGAAGTCGGCGCCCGTCAGGTGCCGCGGCGCGCCAGAGACCCCCGGCAGGGGCCGCAACTCGATGGTGATCATGCGCGCCAGCACCGACGCCGGCGTCGCATCGTCGAAGGCCAAATCGATGCGATCGAGCGGCGCCAGATCGGTCTCACCATCGGCCGGATCGGTATGCGCGGGCGGGGCCAGCAGCGTCGCGAGGGGCGTCTTCAGCGTGCCTGCTGACCAGGTGAACCGGCTGAGCGCGGGCCAAGGGTCGGCCGGCTTGAACTGCAGCGTATGCGCGTCGAGCCAAGTATAGGCGCCCGGATGCGGCGGCGTGACCGAGACGTAGCGCTCGGGGTTGTCCTCGGGCCCGGCTTTGCCGCGGGCCTGGGGGAAGAACACCGTCACCGGGTCCCATCGACGCAGGTACGTGTCGGGCACGATGACCACGCCGCTGGCGCTGGGGCGCTGCCAAAGGGCGTCGAAGAGGCTGTCACCCGCGACGGCCGCGGCGGCCGTGGCCAGGAGGATGAGGATCGTCAGTAGCGAGCGATTTGAAGGCTGGCGGTTCATTGGGCGGTCTCCACGGCGGCGGTCTCTACATACCCACGAATGGTCGAAGGGGGCGGGCCGTCGCCGCGCGGGGCGATGCCGATGAGCGCGGGCCGCGCCTCGACCGGGGCGGCGTTGGCGGGCAGGTGCAGGGCGAGCAGCCAGGTGCCCGCGTCGAGCTCGGGCATCACCGATCCGCCCTGGGCGACGACCGCGCCCTTGGCGTCGTAGACGGTGGCACGCACCCGATCGGCGTTCGCCCGAACCCCGATGCCCACTGCGGCTTTCCGCGTCGTCTCGAAGCGGTACAGCCGCGTATCACCCGGCCCGAGCAGGGTGGGCGCGCCGATGCCCTCGGTCAGCGTCGTCGGCAGGCTGCTGCCCACCACAAGGGCGCCGGCCAG
>JBNMOZ010000559.1:0-4355 GCA_051276005.1 Bradymonadia bacterium
GCCAGGGTCAGCGCGCAGGTGATGAGGGGCAGACGCATGGGTCCTCCAGAGGTGTTCAAGCTTCGAATCACAGTAGGCGAGACGCCCGGCGCGGCTTTCTCGAGAGATGCATCAGAGACGTCCCAGCGGCGCTCAGACCGCCCAGCGAAAGGCTTCCATGGTCTGGATCTCGTCGAACTTCGGGACGAAGTCGGTCGCCGCCAGGAAGGCCGAGTTGTCGACCACCACCGGGTGGCGAATATGGGCGACCGCGTGCCGTGACAGCTTGGGAAACCCAAAGTGCCCCACCGCCCGCCGAAAGATCGCCTCAGGCATCGGGACCGCCGGCTTGCCCACCGCCTTGCACAGCAACGACAGCGGCACCGGCGCCGGCCCCGCCACGTTGAAGACCCCGTTGAGCTGGGCATCCAGCGCGCACACGATCGCGTCGGCCGCGTCATGCTCATGCATCACGTGAAACAGCGGATCGAAGCCCAGCAGTGTCGGCACGCGGGTGCCGCCCAAGTAGGCCGCCAGGGTGCCGCGCTGCGACGGCCCCAGCGTATAAACGAAGCGCAGCACGGCCGTGCGCAGCTGCGGGTGCCGCCACAACGCCGAGCCTGCATACAGATCGGCCGCCACCAAATCGGCCAGATCGGGGAACGTCGCCACCGCGAGCGGCGGATCGGCCTCGGTGCGATAGAGCGGCGCGTCCGGCGCGGCGCCATACACGGTGTGCCGGCCCACGAAGATCGCGTGCTTGACGCCGTAACGCGCGCAGTTCTCGAAGACCGCGCGGGTGCCGCCCAGGTTGATGCGGTAGCGCTGCTCGCGCCGCGCGTTGAGGTGGGTCACCGTCGCCAGGTGGACCATCGCGTCGGGGCTGTGCAGGCGAAACACGTCTTCAGCCGGGCGCTTGCGCACGTCGGCGCGGAAGGTCTGCACCCCCTCGGGCGCGTCGGGCCAGGGCCGCCGATCGATGCCCAGCACGGTGTCGCCCCGCGCCACGAGGCGGCGCGCGAGGTGGCGCCCCAAGATGCTCGAGATGCCGGTGATGACGACCTTCATTGCCCGGCCTCCGTCCCGCGCCGGGTATGGCGCATGCTTCGCCCCTCGTCGATCAGGCCGGCGATGCGCTCTTTGACCTGCGCCACGTAGCCCTCGATCACGTGATCGGGCTCGCTGCCGTCGCCCTCCAAATGCAGCGGCTCGCCGAAGTGCAGGCTGCATTGGATCGGCAACGGGATCGGCAGGCCGTACGGCGTGATGGGCACGTACGGCGCGCGCATCATCCGCGCCAGTCGACGGGCGTGATAGATGGTCGGGATCGCCTCCTCACCCCCCACGAACGCGAAGGGCACGATCGGCGCCCCCGTCCGCAGCGCGATGCGCACGAAGCCCGTCCCGAAACGCACCATCTGATACTTGTCTTTGTACAGCTTGCCCGTGCCGCGGGCGCCCTCGGGGAACACCAGCAGCAACCGCCCGTCATCGAGGATGCGCGTGGCATGTTCAGGCAACCCCGTCAGCTGCCCCACCCGGCTGAACAACGGCGAGAGGAACGGCCACCCCTGCGCGAACTTCTCAACCATGCCGTGCAGATGGCGCGGCGGCTCGTGGTCGAAGAACATCGACGCCATGACCATGCCGGCGTCGACGGGCAGCCCGCCCGAGTGGTTGCCGACGATCATCGCCGCGCCATCATCGGGCACGTGCTCGATGCCGTGGGTGAGCACCCGGAAGTAGTGCTTGTAGAAGACGCCGAGGAACGAATAGAAGGCGCCCAGGTGCACCTTTGAGATGCCATATGGGTCGAGCCCGAAGCGGTTGAACGGGATGTCCAGGTGCTCGAGGCGGTCCCGGACCGCGTCGTTGGTCATGCGATCCCAGATCATTCGACCTCCGCGGGGGCGAGCAGTGAACGCGGAGCGTACCGCGTCATTGCGCGGGTCGGTAGGCGCTTGGCCCCGAGCAGCGCGTCGGCGTCAACGCCCCATCCGGTATCAGGCCCCGCTGAAGCGCGCGGACCCTGCAATACGGACCCTGCAATACGGACCGACCGATGCGAATCAACGCGCTCAGGTTCGACGGGCGCGCGGCAACTCCACCTCGGCGGGCGCGAGCGCCTTCGCCCAACTGTCCAACGCGAACGTGGGGTGGTTGAAGCCGGGCGTGTGAATCTGCACCCGATCGGGGTTGAGCGCCTCAACCAGTCGACGGCAGGCCGTGAAGGAGCGACACGCCATCGACCAGGGCCAGACCAACTCGACGTCACAGCCCGTGGCCGTGGGCGTGACGCCCACGCGAAAGCCCCGCGTCGAGCTGACCTCGAACCGGGCGATGTTGGGCAGCAGCGCCCGCACCGACAGCGCCGTCGCGCGGTCCACTCCCCAGAGCACGAGCCGGTCGAGGGGCCGATCGCCCAGGCTCTCAATCTGCTGGGTGAACATGAGGGCGTCGATGCGATCGGGCCTGCGATGCAGGACTTCGAGCACCTTCAAGGCGGGCAGGTGGCCAAAGTCGACGTCGGCCAGTTCATGGGCATCGACCACCAACCGCGTGATGGCCAGCGGCTGGTCGGCGGGCAAGCCTTTGACGGGCTGCGCGGTGAGCCGCTTGTTGGTCCCCCGAAACGGGACGCTCCGGCCCAATTGACGCACCTGCGCCAGAGCCGAATGGGCGGTCACCGCGGGATCCGAGGTGACCACCTCGGTCAAGGTGCACCACTGCGGACTTTGAAGGGCCGCGTCGCGCTTGCCGCGCCCGCGAAACTTGATGTCGGCGCCACTCGGGAAGCCCAAAGTCCAGACCACGTTCTTGACGTGCGGCGCGAGATCACTCAGCCAACCCAGCTGGTGTTGGGCGAGCAGCGCTGCGATGCGACGCGCGTCCTTCTTCTGGGCGCGGCCATCATGCGCCTTGAGCTGCAGTCGGAGAAACTCAGCGCGGGGTGAGCCGGCCTGCTCGAGCCAGTCTGCAAAGACGCGCCGGGCGTCCACGTCGCCCGGCTCGGCGTGAATCATCGCCAGCAACTGCCGCTCACCGTCGTCGACAGGCCGCAGCTGAGCCAAGCTGGGCGGCGGCGCTCGTTCGACGCCATCCAGCGCGGCGTTGAGCCGCTGGCAGGTGTCTGCGGGCAGGGCCTCGGGCTGGCCGCCGACAGCGACGCTCAGCGTCTCAAGGCGGTCAGACAGCGACGCGCCAAAGTACCCGTCCGGGGTGGCGCGCTTGCCGCGCAGGTGGGTGAAGATCCGTGGATCCTTGAGGGCCACAAGCACCTTGAATGCGCGATTGCCCAGGCGCGCGTGCCCTTGCGTGTGGTGGCTCCAAGCATAGAGAAACAGGTCCGCGACCGGTCGCGTCCAGCGCGGATCGCGCGGCTGACCGAGCAACCAATCTACGCGCGCCGTCATGCGGTTGAGGGACGGGACCGCCAGCTCGGCGGCCAGCACGCTCTGGTCGACCGCGCGCCCGGCCCCCGCCAGCTGCTGCCAATCTTCAAAGCGGGCGGTCGCGGTCTTGCCCGTCAACGGCGGCAACACCGGGCGAATCACCGCGTCCAGGCGCTCGATGGCGACCGCGATCTCTGCCGCAGGCACCGCGCGCCAGGCCCGCAAGAGCGTATCCAAAGCGCGGGGCAGGTCGCGCACCGTCAGCTGAGCGATGGCGTCTTCGAGCGATTGCATGCGAACTCCAGGGCGTCGGGCGCAGTTTCACATATCGGGATGAGGGCCGGATGAAGTCTCGACACCGGCGTCATGTGCGGCGTCATCTGCGCCGGGCTGCCGCTCGCAGCCAGGGCGACGTTGACGGCTGAGAGCGACAACGACGCCCGCGCGCGTTGTCTGTCGGCCCACCGTTGAGACCTCGTTCGACATTGCCCACGCGCGTGCGTCAATATACGGCCGAGCAATCCAGGAGCAGTCGACTTGATCACCGGAGCGTCGCCATGAGGGCAGGCGGAGGCGGTCGAAAGATCCGCGGCGTGGTCATCGGCATCGTCACCAACATCAAGGACCCCAACGAGGTCGGCCGGGTCAAGGTGCGCTTCCCCTGGATGGACGGCGCCGACGATCCCGTCGAGTCGCATTGGGCGCGGCTTTGCGGCTGGTATGCGGGCAACTCTCGCGGCACCCTCTTCGTGCCCGAGATCGGCGACGAGGTGCTCATCGCCTTCGAAGGCGGCGACCCGAACCACCCCTACATCCTCGGCGCGGTCTTCAACGGCGAACACGAGGTGCCCGGGCCCGGCAACCCCGACGGCGAGAACGATCACAAGTGGTTCCGCAGCCGGTCGGGCCACGACCTGGAGTTCCTCGACAGCGACGGCGCCGAGAAGATCCGGCTGGTCGACTCGAGCCAGAACAACTCCATCG
>JBNMOZ010000560.1:0-4347 GCA_051276005.1 Bradymonadia bacterium
GCGTGCAGCGCTGCGGCGGCGCCGAAGGTCTTCACGTCGCCGAGCAGGTCGAGCATCGTGCGGCGGCCA
The DNA here is from genome assembly GCA_051276005.1 of Bradymonadia bacterium. GTDB lineage: Bacteria > Myxococcota_A > Bradymonadia > UBA7976 > UBA1532 > JBNMOZ01. Next base: position 70 of record JBNMOZ010000560.1, read on the forward strand.
GGGTGGACTGCGGGGGCGACCCGCGCGAAGTAGATCGTGAGCGGCCCGACCGCGCATCGGGCCCGTGCCCCCACCGCCAGCATCAAGGCTTGCGCGGCGTCGGCCGGCAACGCCGTGAGCCCCTCGCCCAGGTGTGCGCCTTCGATGCCCTGAGGGATCACAACGCGGACGCCGTCGGGCGAGACCTGCGCGAGCCGCAGACCGTCGGGCGGGAGCAGATCGTCGAGCCCGCCGTATGGGGTCGCTGAGTCGAGGGTGAAGTGCTCATCTGCGCCGAGGTGCTGCACGTCGATGACGGTGCCGCACCACTCCACCGTGACTTCGAGTACGTCCTGCATGATGGCCTCCTGGGTGCATCAGTGCCTGCGAGAATGCGTTTTGCATTCAATGGGTTACCGATGGTCTGTATGTCTTGGGTCAGTGTCTTGAGCCGGCACCTCGACCGCATGGCTTCGACAGGCTGACGGCGAACATGTTCCAGAGGGTGGGCGGAAAGTTCGGGCAGGCATGTCGCTGCATCACGCGCGGGGCTAGACTGCGCCCGAATCACTTTGACGGAGCTTATCCATGGCCGCTTCAGAAGCGTTGGGCATCAAGAACCTGCACGCAGTCCACTACTACGTCGCCGACGCAGCGCGCTCTAAACAGTTCTACGAGGAGCGCTTTGGGTGGCAGGCGACCTGGCAGGCGGGCGCCGAGATGGCCACGCGCACCCAGCAGAGCAGCACGGTGTATCAAGCCGGCGATGTCAGGGTGACCGTCAGTGCGCCCGATGGCCCCGACAGCACTGGGCGCGCCGCGCGCTATCTGTCGCGGCATCCGGCCGGTATCGGCTCGCTGACTTTCGAGGTCGATGACGTTGAGAAGACCTGGGCGGCTCTCGATGCGCGTGGCGGCACCTTCTTGCATCGTATTCGCACGTCGAAGACCGCCGACGGCGGGCAGTTTCGGCACTTCAGCGTCACCACGGCGCTGGGCGATGTGAGCTTCCGGTTCTGCGATCGCCGCGACACCGACTGGTTTGCCACCGGCTTCGACCGCCTGCTTGAGCCCGCGCAGATGGTCAACCCGATGGGCTTTAAGGCCATCGACCACATCACGTGCAACACCCAGACGATGGCGTCGATGGCGTTGTGGTTTAAGCATGTGCTGGGCTTCGAGGAGTACTGGGACATCGAGTTCCACACCGAGGACATCCGCGCCGGGGCCGAGTCCGGCACCGGCCTCAAGTCGGTGGTGTATTGGGATCCGCGCTCGGATCTGAAGTTCCCCATCAACGAGCCGCTGGCGCCCTTCTTCAAAGAGGGCCAGATTAACCGGTTCATCGAAGACAATTGGGGCGCGGGCATTCAGCACATCGCTCTCGACGTCGGCGACGCCTTGTCGGTGGTGCGTACCCTGCGCGAGCGCCACGTCAAGTTCTTGAACACGCCGAGCAACTACTACGACTCGGCGCCGGCGCGACTCGCCGAGCAACAGGTCGACGTCAACCGCCTCGCGCATCGCTTGGGCGACCTCAAGGAGCTGGGCATCCTGATCGACGGATCACCGGTCGACAACTACCTGATCCAGATCTTCCTCAAGGACGCCATGAGCCTGTACGGAGAGGCCGAGGCGGGGCCGTTCTTCTACGAGGTCATCCAACGCTGCGGCGACAACGGCTTCGGTGGCGGCAACTTCCGCGCGTTGTTTGAGGCGATCGAGCGCGACCAAACCGGGCAATGAGAGGCGTCATATGATCGGGTACCAGAGCCGCGGCCAGCTGCCGCCCAAGCCGCATACCGCCTTCTACGTCGACGGCGCGTTGGTGCATGAGCAGTGCTTCACCTATGAGGGCTTCGATGGGCCCTTCAGCGTGCTCTATCACCGCAACCCGCCGCAGAATCACTCGCAGGGTGAGTCGGTATCGCGCCTGTGGCCGGCGCGGATCGAGGCGGGCGAGATCGACGATCTGCCCTTGCGGCGTCGCCATTTCAGGAGTCATGGGCAGAGCCAGAGCCAGGCGCCGTTCGGCACGCCGACCACCGGCCGCGTGCCGCTCATGTTCAACGCCGACTTGACCATTGGCGTGGTGCGGCCAACACAGAGCGACACGACGTACTTCGCCAACGGCGACGGCGACGACGTCATCTATTGCCACCGTGGGGGCGGCTCGGTCTTCACCTGGTTTGGGCGACTCGACTTCGGGCCAGGCGACTATGTGCTGTTGCCGCGGGCGGTCCCGTATCGCATCACGATCACCGAGGGTGCCCAGCACTGGTTCTGGACCGAGTGCCGCTCGCCGCTCAAGGCCCCGGCCCAATACCGTAATGCGATCGGGCAGTTGCGTATGGATGCGCCCTACACCCATCGCGACTTTCGACTGCCTGAGTGGATCCCCGACGCCAAGGCCCTCTTCGCCGACCCCGAGGGCGAGAAGGTCGTGATCACCAAGCGGCGCGACCGGTTCTCCAAGCACATTTGGGCCGATCCGGTGCTCGACGTGTTGGGCTGGGACGGCACCATCTATCCGGTGGTCTTCCCGATCCTCAACTTCAGCCCGAAGGCAGGGCAGCGGCATCTGCCGCCGACCGTGCACGGCACCTTCGCGACGGGCGGCTCGCTGATTTGCAGCTTCGTGCCGCGCAGCGTCGACTTCGGCGAGGGCGCGATCCCGTGCCCATACCCGCACAGCAACGTCGACGTCGACGAGGTGATCTTCTACTGCGATGGCGACTTCACGTCGCGGCGGGGCATCGACGCAGGCTCGATCAGCTTCCACCCGGCGGGCGTACCGCATGGGCCGCATCCGGGCGCCTACGAAGCGAGCATTGGCGTACGCCAGACCCACGAGACAGCGGTGATGATCGACACCTTCGAGCCGCTGCGCATCACGCCTCAGGGCATGGGCCTCGAGGCCCCCGACTATGACGAATCTTGGGTCCCTACACCGACCCCCGACCTGACCGAACCTGGAGCATCGAAATGAAGCTTGCGACCCGCGACAATGGCACCCGAGACGGCGAGTTGATCGTCGTCTCTCGCGACAACACCACGGGCGTCGCCGCCACCGGCATCGCGCCGACGATGCAGGCTCTGATGGACGACTGGGCCAGCCTCTCGCCGCAGGCTGAGGCGGTCTACGCGCTGCTCAACGACGGCAAGCAGGACGGCGCCTTCCCCATCGACGAGACCACCCTGCGCAGCCCCCTGCCGCGCGCCTACGCCTGGATCGACGGCAGCGCATACATCAACCACATCGTGCTGGTGCGCAAAGCCCGTGGCGCCAAGCCGCCCGCGACGCTCGAGACCGATCCGCTCGTCTACCAGGGCGGCAGCGACACGTTCCTCGACCCCCGCGGTGACATCCCGGTGCGCGACCTGGCCTGGGGCGTCGACTTTGAGGCCGAGATCGCGGTCATGACCGACGACACCCCCGAGGGCGTCTCCGCAGAGGCCGCGCTGGGCCACATCAAGCTGCTGATGCTCGTCAACGACGTCTCGCTGCGCAACCTGATCCCGGCGGAGTTGGGCAAGTCGTTTGGCTTCTTCCAGAGCAAGCCCAGCTCGGCGTTCAGCCCCTTCGCCATCACGCCGGACGAGCTGGGTGACGCCTGGCAGGACGGCCGCATCCATCGGCCGCTCGTCTCGCATCTCAACGGCGACAAGTATGGCGATCCCGACGCGGGCCCCGAGATGCACTTCAGCTTCGGAGAGCTCATCGCCCACATCGCCAAGACGCGCAGCCTGGGCGCGGGCACGATCATGGGCAGCGGCACGGTGAGCAACAAGGACCGCAGTCGCGGCAGCGCCTGTCTGGCTGAGAAGCGGATGATCGAGAAGATCGACACCGGCGAGTTCGTGACGCCGTTCATGCAGTACGGCGACACGATCCGCATCGAGATGCACGACGCCCAGGGCAACAACCTGTTCGGCACGATCGAGCAGACCGTCGTCAAGAAGTGAGCACCGAAGACGTGCGCACCGAAGACGTGAGCACCGAAGACGTGAGCGCGTCTACCGCCTACACCCTGTACGGCTACTGGCGATCCAGCGCGAGCTGGCGCGTGAGGATCGCTCTGCACCACAAGGGCCTGGCCTTCGAGACGGTGCCGGTACATCTGGTCGAGGAGGGCGGCCGGCAACATCAGGCCGCTCACCTGGCGCGCAACCCCATGGGGCAGGTGCCGGCGCTGCAGACGCCAGACGGCATGCTGACGCAGAGCCTGGCGATCATCGAGTACCTCGACGCGCGCCATCTTGAACCCGGCTTGCTGTCGGCCGATCCGTTCTTGCGTG
>JBNMOZ010000561.1:0-4345 GCA_051276005.1 Bradymonadia bacterium
CCATCTGGTGTATCCAATCGGCATGGCGGGCCGGGCCATCGCGATGCCCAAAGGCGGGCCCCGCGAGATCGGGCAGGGCCTCAAGACCGTTGTTGGTGAAGAGACGCTGGTTGCCTATGCCTGCGCGCGCTCCTTTACCTGGGGCGATGTGAAGACGTTGGGCGAGCGTCCCGGCTGCGCGCGCCTGACGCGGGTCTTGCGCGCACCCTGAACGCCACGTCGAGGCGAAGTGCCGCGGTGTTTCCGCCTCTTTAGGCGCCCAGCGACGCCCGGCTTGCGGCAGACGCAGCGCGACAGTCTCCGAGACCCATTGGCACGCGCCATGCTCAACGGCGTGCGCCTGCGCTGCGGCGGGCCACCTCAGCCGAACGGACATTCATGCAACCTGACGCATCCATCCTCTTGACGGGGGGCTTTGTGGTCTTGCCCTGGATCATGTTGGTGGGCCTCGTCTGGGCAACCCGCCGCGGGGTTGGAGAGGCCACCGCGCCCGGTGACCCGCGGCGCATCGCGGTCATTGGCTTCTTGGGACTGGCCGTCGCCGCCGGCCTTGCGTTGACCGGCATCACGGCCCGCCTCGACACGACACCGCCGCTGGCGCTCCCTGTATTCGCGGTGTTCCTGCTCGGCACGGTGGCCCTGGGTCTGTCGCCGCTGGGCCGGCGCCTTGCCAGCCTGCCCATTCGTCTTGTGATTGGCTTTCAGGCCTTTAGGGTTCTGGTCGAGCTGCTGCTGCACCAGGGAATGCTGGAGGGCGTGGTGCCGCCGCAGCTGAGCTGGTCAGGCCGCAACCTTGACGTCTTCGCGGGCCTGCTCGCCGTGCCCGTCGGCCTGTATGCCGATCGGCTGCCCAAGGCCGTGCTGTGGGCCTTCAATCTGATCGGCCTGGGGCTGCTGCTCAACGTGATCATTGTCGCTGTCTTGTCGGTGCCGACGCCATTGCAGCAGTTCGAGCCCGCCAACACTTTCGTGGCGTTCTTTCCATTCATTTGGCTGCCGACAGGCCTCGTTACGATCGCGCTGCTGGGCCATGTGCTGCTCACGCGCCGGCTGCTCCGCCGGTCGTAGGGTCCTTGGGCGTTCTTTATCGCCAAAGGGCTTGACACTCCGGCCGGCTCGCGAATATAACCTTTGTGAGCGTCCACTCAGTTCGACTCTGCCTGCCCGGCGAGTCGGCGGACGTTCACGGGATATATTCGACCTGCCCGATTGTATATATCCCGGGCCACAGGGTCTGCCCACTCTGTGGCCCACCTTTTTTCTTTCCATTCTGCCCCTCCCAACCGTCTAGGTACTCCGTCCCAAGTTTCGTCATGAGACTGACGACGCTGCGATTTGTCGATCGCGTCGCGCCGACTCGTTCGATGCCGCTTCCCCTTGATTTGACCGGCGGTCATGTCTCCTAACTGTTCGCGTGCGCGAGCATGTCCGGGGCGACGAAGCCCAGGGGGAGACGATGCCGGGGGAAACGATGCGCAGATGGACCAGCAGACTGATTTTAGCGGGGTGTCTGGCGGGGTGTGCCGATGCCCCAGCGCCGACGCTCTTGCCAGTGGACGCGTCCAGCCGTGATCGCAGCGTCGTCGACATCGGGATCTTCGACATGCTCGTCACGGACGTGTCGCCGGGTGACGCGGGCAATATTGGGCAGCGCGATTCAGGGCAGCACACCGACGCCGCGATGGACGCGACGCCGACCCAAGGGCCCGATCGCGGCGCAGGCGAGGCGGATGTGTTCATCTTCGAGCCCGTCGCCGATGCCGGGGTCGACGATCCCTGCGATACTGCCATTGACCTCAACGCCGAGATGGCCGCGCGCGGTGGCTATGACGGCGACCTCGCAGGCTTCCCGAGCACCACCCAGGGCAGCTGCGGCGGCGCAGCGGGGGGCGAATTGCTGTTTAAGTATCTCGTCGGGCCCGATGAGCCCGAGGTGGTCTTCGCGACGGATCATCCCGAGACCACTGCGCCCACGGTCTTGTACCTGCGCGCCCGCTGCGACGACATCCAAGATCTCGCGTGCACCCGCGGCAGCGACGCCGCGCCGGGTCAACAGCTGCGCGTCGCGCCGTCGGGCCCAGGCCTCATCTATCTCTACGTCGACACGGGCAGCCGCGATGGCGGTGGACCGTTCCGCTTGACCGCCGGCGCATCGGCCGGGGCAGTGTGCGCGGATGGCCGCGACAACGACGGCGATGGCCTGCTTGACTTGGCCGATCCAGGCTGCGCCGATGAGGCCGGCGACAGCGAGGGTGATCCAGCGATCGCGCCGCTGTGTGCCGACGGCATCGACAACGATGAAGACGGCGAAATCGACTACCCGGCCGACATCGACTGTCTGGCTGCGGGATCCGACGGCGAGCGGCCCGACTGCGCCGCCGAGGCGCCCTGCGATGGGCGCAACCTGGGGCGGGGCTTTCAGGATGAGACGCGCACCGGCGACTCCTGGCTCGCGTTCGCCTGGCGCTCTCCAGACGCCTCCGAGGTTACGGGGCTCGAGATCTTCTCGGGCGAGGTGGTCGGCGAGACGGCGATCGCGGTGTACTCCTCGGTCGACGGCGATCCTGGCGAGGTCCTTGGGCGCGGCGGCTTCCAACTGCAGCAGGCGGTCGGATGGCAGGGCGCGCAGCTCGACATGCCCGTGCGCGTTGAGGCCGACACCGACTACTGGATCGTCTGGGAGAGCGTGAAGGGGGCGCAGACGCCCTTTGAGGAAGGCGGCGCACCCGTGGTCTATCGGGGCTCGTCCGATCAGGGCGCGACTTGGCGTCAGCCGTTCGGGGCCGGGGTCAAGTACCGGGTCTTTTGCTGCGGACTCTGATCAACTGAACACGGCCGAGCGCGCACGAACGCGGCGGTCAGGCTTGCGGGCCAGCCGCCCGCCCTTTACGGTGCAAACATGTATCTGGGACGCGTCATTGGCACCTGTGTGGCCACCGTGAAGTACGAGGGCCTGCAAGGCACTCGGCTGCTGATCGTCGAAGCCATCGATGACACTGGCGCAACGATCGGCGCGCCACATGTTGCCGTCGATACCACCCAAGCGGGGCCCGGTGAGACGGTGTTCTGCGTCGCCAGCCGCGAGGCGGCGCTGGCCTGCGACCCGAGCTTCGTGCCGGTCGACGCGGCCATCGTTGGCATCGTCGACGCCGTGTACGTACCCGAGACTGCGCGCTCCGGCGCCGGCGGCGAGACCAAGGCATGAAGACGGCCCTCGTCATCGGCAACATCGTCGCCACGCTCAAGCACCCCGCGTTCGTCGGCCACACCCTCCTGTACTGCGCCCTCGATCACGCGGACGGCACGCCCACCGGCCAGAAGATGATCGCCACCGACACGGTCCAAGCCGGGGTGGGCGATCGCGTCTTGATCCTCGATGAGGGGACCGGCGCCCGCCAAGTGCTCAAGGCGCCCGGCGCGCCCGTGCGGGCTGTGATCGTCGGCATCATCGACGCCATCGACCTGGCCGAATAGCCGACCCATGAACGGGACCCCGTGAACGAGACCCAGGGCCGCCGAGACATCGTGCGCTACAGCCAAGCCATGCACCGCGCAGGCTGGGTAGCCAACCACGACGGCAACATCTCCGTGCGCATCACCCCCGATCGCATCGTCTGCTCACCCACCAGCTTCAGCAAAGCCGACGTCGGGCTCGATGACCTCGTGGTCCTCAACGGCGCGGGCGACAAGATCGGTGGTCGGCGGCGCCCCTTCAGCGAGAAGGTGCTGCACCTCGCCGTGTACAACGCGCGCCCGGGCGTACAGGCGGTCGTGCACGCGCACCCGCCCATGGCGACGGCCTTCGGGGTGAGCGGCGTCGCGCTCCCGCATCCGTTCCTGCCCGAGGCTGTCGTGTCGTTGGGCGCCGAGATTCCGACGGTTCCGCTGACCGCGCCGGGCGCTCCGAGTGCCGCCGCGCTGGCCCCGTTCATCACCCGCTGCGACGCGGTGCTGATCGCCGGCAACGGCGTGCTCAGCTGGGGGCCCACCCTCGAGTTGGCCTACCTGCGCATGGAGTTGGTGGAGCATCTGTGTCGCATCGCCCATGCGGCGCGCGCCCTCGGCGGGCCCCAGCGCCTGCCGGCCGAGATGATCGCGACGCTGGTCGCCAAGCGCGCCAAGGCTGGCATCGCGGCCCCCGATGAAGGCGGCTCCGTTGCGTCTTCGTCATCGAGCCTCGCAGCCCGCGCCGCCGAGCAGGCCCGCTTGGCTTTGCCAGGCGTCGATCCGGCCCTCGCGGCCAAGCTGGCGACAGAAATCGCGCGGCAAATGGGCGCCTGAGAGCCCGGCAGCCCTGAGAGCCCGGCAGCCCTGAGAGCCCGGCAGCCCTGAGCCCGGCAGCTCC
>JBNMOZ010000562.1:0-4323 GCA_051276005.1 Bradymonadia bacterium
GTGCACGCATCTCTGCACGCATCTGTGCACGCATCTCTGCACGCATCTGTGCACGCATCTCTGCACGCATCTCTGCACGCATCTCTGCACGCATCTCTGCACGCATCTCTGCATTCGGTCGTGCAGGCGAACCTGCTGGCGACACCGCTGCTGCGTCTATTCGCTGGACTTGCCACATCGAAACGCGATTAGTTCGATCAAACCGAACAAGGGTTTCGAATGTGGCTCAACTACCAACACCTTCACTACTTCTGGGTGGTCGCCCGCGCACCGTCGCTGACGGCAGCCGCCCGACAACTCAGCCTGGCACCGTCGACGATCAGCACCCAGATCAAGACGCTCGAGGGCGTGCTGGGCCAAGCCCTGTTTCAGCGCCGTGGCCGCAAGCTGGTGCTGACCGAACATGGGCGGGTCGTCCTCGCCTATGCCGACGACATTTTCGCGCTGGGTGAGGAACTTATCGACGCCGCACGCAACCGCCTCGACCCGCGGCACGTGCATCGTTTTCGCGTCGGGATCGCCAACAACCTGCCCAAGCTCATGGCCCACCACCTGATGTTCGCGGCGTGCCGTGTCAAAGGCTATCCGGTCCATCTGGTGTGCCTGCAGGGCAAGGAAGATGCGCTGGTCGCGCAGGTGGTCGCGCACCACCTCGACATCGTGTTGACCGATCGCTCAGTGGGCTTGGTGGGCGAAGTAGGGCTTGAGAGCCGTGAACTGGGCGACTGCCCGGTCAGCCTCATGGCCACGCGCAAGTTGGCTGCGCGCTATTTGAGCGGGTTCCCCCAGTCGCTCGAGGGGGCGCCGTTGCTGTTGCCAGAGCCTGGCGCGCGCATGCGGGTGCTCGTCGAAGAGTATTTTCACCAGTTGGGTCTGCGCCCGCATGTGGTCGCAGAGTCGGGCGAGACCGAGCTGCTCAAGACCTTCGGCCAGGCCGGCATGGGCATCTTTCCCGTGCCATCGCTCGTGGTTGCCGAGGTCAGCGCTCAGTGCAACGTGGTCGAGTTGGGGCGGCTCGACACGGCACGCGAGCGCTTCTATGCGGTCTTTCATGCAGGTCGGGCGAACCATCCCGCGATTCACGCCATCCTACAAGCTGCCGAGCAGCTGCCGCTGGGTGCTGGATTCGGCATAATCGAATAGATGCATCTATATTTTCTAATTTTGTGAATCACCGGGTGCGGCTATTGTAAAAAAGCTGAAGCCTTATAGCCGGTCGCAGTGCTGCTCGCGCTGCTGCGCCGAGCAGACGAAAAAGGAGCCCACCATGCATTTCATCGCGTCCCGTCGCGTGTGTACTCATGCGCCCATTCTTCGCGCCCGCCTTGCGGACGGTGATCGATGACGGGTGCTCAGTCGGCGACGCCCGTCAACCGCGTGCAGGAGCTGCTGGCTTCGCTCGTTGTCTTCCTCGTGGCCCTGCCGTTGTGCATGGGCATCGCCATCGCGTCAGGCGCCCCGCCGGTCATGGGCCTGGTCTCGGGCATCGTCGGCGGCATCGTCGTCGGTCTGCTGGCGGGCTCGCCGCTGCAGGTCAGTGGCCCCGCGGCCGGACTCGCGGTGCTGGTCTTTGACGCCATCCAGACGCATGGCGTCGGTAAGCTCTGGGCCATCGTGCTCCTTGGCGGCGTGTTGCAGGTCATCGCCGCCAAGCTGTCGGTCGGGCGTTGGTTTCGGGCCGTCGCTCCGCCGGTCATCTACGCCATGCTCGCGGGCATCGGTGTGCTCATCCTCGCCAGCCAATTTCACGTCATGGTCGACGACACCCCATCGAGCTCCGGGTTGACCAACCTGCTCACGATCCCGCAGGCGATCTGGAAGGGCGTGACCCCCATCGAGGGCACGCCCCATCACTACGCCGCCGCGACGGGCATGCTGGCGTTCTTGTGCCTCGTCGGCTGGGGGGCCGTGCAGCAGCGCGCCACGGGGGCCATCAAGTCGGTCCCCGCGCCCCTCATCGCCGTGGTTGTGTCCACCGCCATGGCGCAATACTTCGCGTTCCCGATCCAATACGTGAACCTGCCCGAGTCGATGGGTGAGCTCTTCACGTTCCCCAGCTCCGGCAGCCTCTCGGCCCTGTGGGATCCGGCGATCATCGCGACCGCGTTCGCCCTCGCAGCCATCGCCAGCGCGGAGTCGTTGTTGTGCGCCGCGGCTGTCGACCGTTTGCACGACGGCCCCAAGAGCGACCTGAACAAAGAGCTGTTCGCACAGGGCATCGGCAACACGCTCTGCGGCATCATCGGCGGCTTGCCCGTCACCGGCGTCATCGTGCGGTCGACCGCCAACATCCAGGCCGGCGGCAAGACGCGTTGGTCGGCGGTCCTGCACGGCATCTGGTTGCTGGCGCTCATCGCGCTCGCGCCCGCCGTGTTGCAGCTCATCCCGGTCTCAGCGCTCGCGGCGATCCTGGTCTTTATCGGCTACAAGCTGATCGACAAGAAGATCATCCGCATGCTCATCGAGCGGGGCCGGGCCGAGATCGGCGTCTACGTCATCACCGTCGTCTGCATCACCGCCTTCGGCCTGCTCTGGGGGCTGAGCGTCGGCATCGCCCTGACGCTCTTTCGCTTGGTCTGGCACTTCTCGCACCTCGAAGTGCGCGTCGCCGAGACCCCAGACGGCCGACTCGACGTCGACCTGCTCGGCGCGGCGACCTTCATGAGCCTGCCGAAGCTGACCGACGCCCTCGAGGCGCTGCCCGAAGACGCGGCGGTGCAGCTGCACCTTGACCATTTGCAGTACGCCGACCACGCCTGCCTGGAGTTCATCGGCGATTGGGAGCGACGCCGCGAAGACTCCGGCGGCACGCTCGAGATCGCCTGGGACGACCTCAAGGAGCGCGTCCGGTCGAGCCGAATGCGCTCGGTGGCCGCGGTCGCGCCGCATACCAATCCACCGGCCGATTCGAAGCCCGCTTTGTACGATATCAGCGCGTAACCGCGACCCCGAGCGTGTCGCATGGGCCCAGATCGGGCCAGACCCCGGCCTGCGTCCCCACCGCAAACATATGCAGCGCCCCATCACCGGCGCTGCTCGCGCAGCGATGACGGCCTTCCTCGTCGACGGCCACGCCCGGACAAAACCCCCACTCCAGCACGCGCACGTGGCGCGGCTCGTCCAAGCACGCGCCGTCGTCGCCCACGCGGCGGTGCTGGGTCGCCAGCCAGACCTGCACGCCGGCCTGTAGCCCCGCGGCCCGCGCCGGACGGTCGGCGTCTTGGCACTCCAGGCCCACCGCGAAGCGATCGTCCCCGTCCACATCGCCCGCGAATTCGATGTCGGCCCATTGGCCCTCGCCCAAGGTCCGCGCGCATCGGCTCGCGCCGCAAACCAGCGGGTCGGGCTCGCTGCCGTCCGCGTGGGCGACGCTGACGGCGCAGCCTGCTTGGGCCCAGGCGACGTGGGGCGCGCATCGCCAGGCGATGGCGAGGGTGTCACCCGCGTCGACGTCATCGGGTGGCCCAAAGCCATGGAAGACCGCGTCGCCGCCGCTGTCGGTCCCGGTCTCGCGACCCCCGACAGCCCGCAGCCCAATGTGAACCCGGCAACCCTCGACGACCGCAGCGACGCAGGCATCGCCCTCGTCGATCAGGCCGTCGCAGTCGTCGTCGACATCATTGCAGGCCTCCACAGAGCAGCGCGCCGCGTCAACGGACCGATCGACGGCCGATGCGTCGATCAGTCCGTGATCCAGAGCCAAATCCGGCGTTTGACCCCGATCCAGCGCGAGATCGGGCGCCTGACCCCGATCCAGACCCCGATCGGGTCGCTGGCCGCGGTCCAATAATCCCCGACCCGGCGACGCGGCGTCTGCTAACGCGTCATTTTCGGCCGCTGCATCGCGGTCAGTCGCGCTGTCTGCAGCAGCGGCGTCGATCGTCTCAGCAGCGTCCACGGCGCTGGTCTCAGCGCCTGGACGCGTGCATCCGGCGGCCACCCAAGCGAGCCCCAACAGACCGATCGCGCGATGACGGATCATGATCCTCCTCTGCACCGACCGCATCATCAGCCGGCCACGTGATGGACTCAAGGCGCGCGCCCGCGGTCGGCTTGGACGCACAGCCCCTCAACGAGGCCGGGCCGCACAGTCGCCGCGTGCGCCCACCTCACGCGCCGCCCCCGTATCGCGAATGAACCGGCAAACCCGCTGAATTCATTTGGATTGGCCCTGTGCTTCTCGTTAGTTTGCTGCGCTCAGAGGCGCCGTCAGTGCGCTGTCATCAAATATTCGGGAGATACATACGTGCGAATGAATCAGGCAATGCGCCGCGCCAGCCTTCTACTGGCCCTCGCGGCGGCCGGCTTTGCTGGCTGTGATGA
>JBNMOZ010000563.1:0-4317 GCA_051276005.1 Bradymonadia bacterium
CGACGTGGACGGCGACGGCGACCAGGAGGCGGTCATCAACATGGGCCTGGTGATGACCGTCTGGGATTGGCGCCCGGACGCCGCGAGCCCGAGCGGTGGCACGATGGTGCAGATCTTCGGCGAGCGCATCACCCGCCCGCAGGTTGCGCTCGGGCCGGCCTTCGCTGAGGACCTCGACGGTGATGGCCGGGCTGAGATCCTCTTTGTCGACACGGTCGGGGGCGCTGAGGTGGGCGGCGGCCCCGAGGACTGGCTCAACCCCCGCGGCGTGCTCATCCGCAGCCTGCGGCGGTAGGGCGGTCGACCTCGCAATCCACCGCCTTGCAACCCACCCCGCCGCGCGGCAGTATCCCCCCTCGATTCACCCCGCGGAGGCGCCTTGAAGAACGTGCTGATCGCGCTGTTCCTGGCGCTGCAAATCGGGCTCCCGCTCAGCTACTACCTGGGCGATGAGCCGCATGACGAGCGCTTCGCGTGGCGCATGTTCTCCCCGATTCGACTCATCAAATGTGACGTGACGCTCTACGACGCGTCGGGCGGGGCGCGCGCCCGCATTCGCCCCCTGCAAGAGATGCATGTCGTCTGGCGTAACCTCATGCGCCGCGGCCGGATTCCAGTTGTCGAAGCCTTCGCGCGCACCTGGTGTGCGGCCGCGCCAGACCGCAAGTTGATGGTCGATTTGACCTGCGGCCCGCCCGATGGGCGCCTGCTCGGCATCTGTCGCCGGGGGCCCGGCGATCGCAATAATGACGGCGTGCCCGATGGCTATGCCGATCCCTTCGTCTGCGCCGCGGGCGACCTCAAGGCGTGCTTCGCCAACGATTGCGGTGACAAATCGGCCGCGGCCTGTCACGCCGAGCGCTGCGTGGTGCGGCTGGTGCCGGCTGAGCGCGACTTCTGCGCGGAGGGCGGCTGAGATGTGGAATCGCTACTGGCATGGCTTCGGCGTGCATCGGCTTCGACTGGCGGCTCTTCGGTTCGCGCTCTTTGGGCTGCTCGCCTACGACCTGTGCGTCAACTTCATCACCCACGCGCCGCGCTATGGCGCCGGTGGCATCAACGCGAGCCAGATCGCCTGGCTCGACGCGATTCTTCCGATGCCATCGGCGCCGATCGTCAGCGCTGCGTGGCTGCTGGCGGCCTTTTTGGCGGCGCGCGCGGCGCTGGGCATCGCGGTCAAGACCTCGGTGGTCGCGGTCGCGGTCATCTACAGCGGCGTCTACGTTTGGTGCCAGGCCGACAGCTATCAGCATCATTACTTCGTCTGCTTGCTGCTCGTCGTGTTGGCGATGGTGCCGACCCAGGCGTGGCTGTCCCGCGCCCCCGCGGCGCCTCAAGTCGAGGGCCCACCCGGCGACGTCGAGTCGACCGACGGCGACGCGACCGATTGGTCGCTGCGCATGATCTACGTGACGCTCGCGCTGATGTATCTGTGGACCGGCATCACCAAGGCCAACCCGGTCTGGCTCAGCGGCGACACCCTGTATCAGCTCACGTCCAGCGCTGAGAACCGCGCGATGTTCGCCAGCATCGGCGACGCGCTGGGCATATCGGGCACCGAGATCTACCCGGTCATGGCCTGGGCGATCATGCTCGGTGAGCTGACGGCGGGCCTGTTCTTCATTTGGCGACGCCTGTGGATCATCGGTCTGCTGGTGGTGCCTTGGTTTCATGTGGGCGTCGAGGTCATCGGCTTCGAGATCGAGCTGTTCAGCTGGTACATGCTGGCGGTCGACATCGTGTTGCTCATGCCGCGCCGGGTCTATGTGGCGGCCGACGTGGGTCTGCGTCAGCTGCGCGCGAAGATGGGTCAATGGCGCGGGCCAGCGTTTGACGCGGTGGGCGCTCGAGTTGGGGTCGGCGTCGTCGCTGCGGCTTTGGCGGGCGCGGGCGCCGCATGGGTGCCCTATACCGGCGTCGTGGGGCTCGTCGTCGCCGTGGTGATCTTCAGCCTCGCGGCCTTTGTTCGACCGGGCGGCTATCCGCTCTGGCGTGTGGTTGGGCACGCGACCGCCGGCGCCGTGCTGGCGACCAGCGCGATGGCCACCGATGCGCCGTTTGACTACTACCGGTTGTGGGGCGGCGATCTGAAGAAGCGCGCCATCGGCACGCCCACGCTCCTGCCCGAAGCCATCGCGACCTATCGCGCCGCCAACCGGGTCACCGATGGGCCCGCCCGGCACTTCGCCTTGGGCAAGCTGTTGCTCAAGCAGGGCGACACCGAGGCGGCGTTGACCACCTTCGCCGACGGCATCGCCCGGCACGAGACCGCGCTGGCCGCCGAGAAGACGGCGAGCTTCCGCGATCCGACCAATGGCGAGCTGCAGTACGATCTGGCCGAGCGCCTCGCCGGGCTCGCGAGCAAGCGGGGCGACTTCGAGCGGGCGCTGCGCCGCGCGGGCCGAACCGACGAGGCCGCGGCGCAGGCCGACAAGGCCACCGGCGACGTCGGCAGCGGACGCGACGCGCTGACCAAGGCGGTGGGCCTGCTGCGCAGCGGGCGTTACGGCCGCATCAAGCGCATCCTGGATCGCAGCGCGCCGTGAGCACTCTTGCGAGCGGAGGCCGCTACTTTCTCAGCGATCTGCACTTTACGTCGGTCGCCGAGCCGCGCTGCCAGCGGTTGATCGACTTCCTCGCCAGCCTGCGCGACGCCGAGGCGATCTACCTGGTGGGCGACGTGTTCGACTTCTGGCTGGGCTATCGGCGCACGCTGTATCGCGACCATTTTCCGCTGCTGCGCACGCTCGCCGATCTGGCGGATGCCGGGGTGCGCGTGCTGGTCTTCAGCGGCAACCACGACCCGGATCCTGGCGACTTCTTCGGCGAGATCGGGGTCGAGATCAGCGAGGGCCCGCGGGTCGAGCAAATGGGTCGCTTCAGCGTGCGCATGGAGCATGGCGACACGATCGACCCCCGCGGCGTCCTGCGACGCAACCTCTGCAAGGCCGTGCGGCATCCGGTCGCGCGCCGCGTAGCCCGGCTCATTCCGCCAGCCGCGCTGTGGACCCTGGCCAACGCGTATGCCCTCAAGCCGCATGGCGATTACGGGCCTGGCCTGCCCGTCGGCCTGATGCGCGACTACTTTCCCGCGCAGGTTGAGGCGGGCGTCGACGTGCTGATCATGGGGCACTACCACCGCGCGGTGCATCATCGACGCGGCGACGCGCGCTACTTCGTGCTGGGCGATTGGCGCGCCCAATTTACCTATCTTCACTATGTCGACGGCGACTTCAAGCTGATGCGCCACCGGCTCGACGGCCCCGCTCAACCGCTGCCGGAGGGGGACTGGGCGCCATGAGACGGCTGGCCTATATCATCCCGATTATGCTCGGGTTCTTGTACTTGGACGCCTGGCTCACCGAGGGGCGGACGGGGGGCGGCGCGCGCAACAGCGTGGTCGGCTCGACGACCCGCTGGGCGCGGGCAGACAACAGCCCAATCATCGTGCTTGGATCGAGCACGACCAGCGACATGTTGCCGCCAGCGGTGCTCGCCAAGGCGCTGGGGGTGCGCCGCGGCGACATCACGAATGGTCGCATCAACGGCTGTCATCAGGGGTGCACCTGGGCGCAGTTTCGCGCCATCCTGCAGCGCGCTGATACCCTGAGCCGGTGGCGCAAGCCGCAGCGCACCCCGCGCTTTGATCATGTGTTCATGGGCGTCAACCTGTTCCAGCAATGCGAAGACGGCCACTCCAAGCGGGTGATGCAGCACATCACGCTCGTGCCGCCGCGCGATCTGCCCGCGCTGCTCGCGCTGTATTTGCAGGCAGAACATCCGCTTCGTCGCATCGGCCGCGCGGTGGGCATGCTCGTCTCGGGCGTGTACGGCGAGCCGGCCACCGTCAAAAAGAGGCTGGGCATGGCATCGGCCCTCACCGTGCGCGGGCGCTGGTTCTCTGCGAAGAGGGGGCCATCGAGCACGGCGTATTGCGACTTCGCCGGGGGCCAGACGCAGCTCAAGACGGCGTTCATGCAGAGCCTGATGGATGACCTGTCGCAGGCGTCTCGCAAGGTCACCTTGGTGCTGCTCCCCGATCGGGCGCTCGCGGCGCGCGACCCCGATCAGATGGCGCAGCTGCCGGCGTTTCGGGCGTGGGCGCAGGCCATCGCCGACCGGCATCCGAACATCGAAGTCTTTGACTTCATCGCGGGCAACACCGCGAAGAAGAAAGACTTTCGAGACACAATTCACTTTCGTGGTCGCGCCCTGCGCAGCCAGCGCGCCGCGTTCACCCAGCGGTATGGGGCGCAGGTCAAGGCCCAGCGGACCGAGCCCACCCCATGAGCTTTACGACGCCTGAGTTCATGCTCT
>JBNMOZ010000564.1:0-4279 GCA_051276005.1 Bradymonadia bacterium
CACAGCCTGAGTGTATCATTGCTCCGGGCGTGTCGCGTCGCGGAATCTTAAAGGCTGAACTGAGGTTGGTTGCGACCGAGGTCGCGTTGCATTCATCCGACCCGGGTGCTACACCCGGGGCAGGTCGCCGACCCCGAAGTGGGCGTCGAGCCAGCCGCGAATTTCGGCGTCTTCAGGGTGGGGATGAAAGGGGGCAGTGGCGCTCATCGGGGTGCTGTGATCATCGGGCTGCGGTCCCTCGACGTTCGAGGACGGCTGCAAAGAAGCCGCCCGTGTCGTTCTGATGCGGCCACAGGCGCGCGGCATGCCGCACGTCGTCTCGATAGCTGCGCCCATTCCATTCGGTGACGCCGGGCGCCAGGTGCACGCCGGCGATCGGGGGGATCGGGCACACCACGAACTCACCGGCGATGGTCGCGGAGTCGATCACCGCCTCGTTCTCTTCGGGCGCGTAGGTGCAGGTCGCATAGACGATGCGTCCGCCCGGCTTGACCAGCTTGACGGCGTGACGCAGCAGGCTCACCTGAATTTGAGCGGCCGTATTGCGGTATCGCGGCGAGGTGCCGCCCCGATGTCCGTCGGCCTTGCGGCTTGTGCCCTCGCAGGTGCACGGGGCGTCAACCATGATCCGGTCGTACCCGCCTTCAACCTCTTGCAGGCGCACCCCGTCGGAGCGGCTCACGCCCGCGCAGGTGATGCCCAGACGCTCCAAAGTGCGGCGCAAGCTGGCCAAGCGGCTGGCCTTGCGGTCGTTGGCGATCAGCGTGCCTTGGTTGCGCATGGCGGTCGCGATGATCGCCGACTTGCCACCCGGCGCCGCGCACATGTCGAGGATCGTCTCGCCCGGCTGCGCGTCGAGCAGCTCGGCCGCCAGGATCGCGGCCTCTTCTTGGCCATGCAGGTCGCCAACAATGAAGCGGGGCCAGATCCCGGGGCGCGCTTGGGGGGGCAGGCGCCAGGTGTAGGGACGCCACGGCACCGCGACGGCCTCGGGGCAGCGTCGCAGGACCGAGGCGGCGATCGCGTCGAGGTCGTCGCGCAGCGGGTTGGCCCAGATGACGCGCGGCAACGGCCGGTCGGTTGCCGCCAGGAACGCGTCAACATCACCCACGAGCGGCGCATAGCGATCCAAGGGCTGCAGGGGCGCCGCGGGGTCGATCCAGATGCTCATTGGGTGCTGCTCAAGCCGGCCCTCATCCCTTCACGCCGCCCGCGGTCAGTCCGCCGACGAGATGCTTCTGTAGCACGAAGAACAGGATCATGACGGGGGTACTCACCAGGATCGCACCCGCGGCGAAGTGGCCCCATTCGGTGGTGTAGCTGCCGACGTATTGCTGCAGCTGCACGGGCAGGGTGTAGGCGCGCTCGTCGCTCATGAAGGTGGCGGCGAGGATGTACTCGTTCCAGGCCGTCATGAAGCTGAACAACGCGGTGACCGCGATGGCCGGGCGGCTGAGCGGCACGATGATGCGCCAGAAGATCGTGAACTGGCCCGCGCCGTCCATCAACGCGCTCTCTTCGATGGCCTTGGGGATGGTGTCGAAGTAGCCCTTGAGCATCCAGACGCAGAACGGGATGGCGGTGGTCGAGTAGACGAGGATCAGGCCCGCGATGTTGTCGAGCAGTCCCAGCCGATCGAGCACGACGTACAGCGGGATCATCATCAACGTGCCGGGGAACATCTGAGTGACCAGGAACGCCATCAAACCGGCGCGTCGGCCTGGGAACCGAAACCGGCTGAAGGCATAGGCGGCCGTGCACGAGATGAAGACGCCGAGCAGCGTGGTGACCGCCGCCACGATGATCGAGTTGGTCAACTGCGCCACGAAGTTGGGCGCGCTGCAGATGTCGATGAAGTTCTGGAAGCTGATCTCGGTGGGCAGGGGGTTGAGGCCGGTCGCGAAGCCCTGGCCCTCTTGTAGCGCCATCTTGATGACCCACAGCACGGGGAAGAGCGTGACGGCAGAGAAGACGATCAAGAAGAGATGCGTCTTGTATCGAGGGGCGGCGCGGGTCATTCGTAGGTCTCCTCGATGCCTTTGCTGATCCGGGCGGTGATCAGCGAATACCCCAATAGGATCAGGAAGATGAGCACTGAGTACGCCGAGGCGTATCCATGGCGATCCTGCTCGAAGGCCCAGCGGTAGGCTTCGGTGATCAAGATGTCGGTGCTGCCGTTGGGCGCGCCGCCGCTCACCAGGTAGATGATGTTGAACATGTTGAACGTCCAAATCGAGCCCAGGATCAGCGCCGGGAACAGCGCCGGCTTGAGCAGCGGCAACGTGATGTGTTTGAACTGGTCCCAGCGCCCGGCGCCGTCGACGCTGGCGGCCTCGTACATGTCGCGCGGGATGCTCTGCAGCGCGCCCAGGCACACCACCATCATGAACGGAAAGCCCAGCCAGGTGTTGGTGGTCACGTTGGCCATGAAGGCCGTCCAAAAGCCGCTGAACCAGCCGATCGGCTCGACGCCCACCAGCGACAGCGTCTCGTTGATGAGCCCGTACTGCTTGTTGAACATGCCCTTCCAGATGAGGGCGGTGATGTAGTTCGGCACGGCCCAGGGCACGATGAGCAGCACGCGGTAGACGGCCTTGAGGCGCAGGGTGGGCTCGCGCAGAAACAACGCCAGACCCAGGCCAATGCTGGCATGCAACGCCACGTTCAAGGCGGTCCAGAAGATGGTGACCACCAGCGTGAAGTAGACGCTGAGCGGGGCCGTGATGGGCACGTCAGCGCTGCTGAGGATGTCGATGAAGTTGGCCAGGCCCACGAAGGTGAAGTGGCCTTGATGATGCCGGGTGAACGCCAACGCGACGCCCAGCGCGAAGGGCACCAGGATCAAGACCGCCATGCCGGCGATGGCCGGCGCGATGTACATGTACGCGACGCGGTGCGTTGAGCGCCGACCGCGTGAGAACCACCCCGCGATGCCGGCGATGACCAGCGGCAGCAAGGGGATGGCGAACGCGGTGCTGGCGGGCTCTATCGGGGGGGCGGCGCCGGTATATGCGACCAGCAGGTTCGCCTGATTGATGGCGTCTTCGATGGCGCCCAGGCCCCAAAAGAGCACGCCCAAGATGATGCTGGCGGCTGCGAGGGCGGCCACCGTGGGGGTCCATCGCGTGGTGCCCATCAGCCGCAGGGCGCCCAGCCAGACGATCCAGGCCAGCAGGCCCGCCAGACAAATCAGCACCCAGGGCAGCGGCGGTTGGGCGATGCGTGGCGCGTCGACGATGACCACTTGGCGCGGACCGGCGGGGGCGACGGCGCGATGCCCAGTGGCGGTGGCGAAGTCGGCGGCCGCCTTGAGGCCGGCGGCGTGGCCATCGGCGGCGGCGGTGTCGTCGTCGCGCGCTGGATCCAAAGCCCGACCGGCGCGGGTCGGGTGGGCGGTGAAGCGCAGGCTGCGCGTGAAGGCGAACTTCGGGCCGTCGGCGCGGTCTTCGACCACTCGAAGGACCAGCGGTGACATGGGCGCCCGACGCACGCCTGCCTTGAGGTCATTCACTGTCGTCTGGGCCACCACGCGGGCCCGCCATGCCGACGCGTCGTCCATGCGGCTGCCGCCGTATTGTTGCAGCACCAGCACGACAAAGAGCGTGGCGAAGGCGATGGCCAGGGTGGGGCCGATCAGGCCGGCGCCGATCAGACCAGCGCCCGCGGATCCCGCGCCCGATCCCTGGCCCGATCCCTCGCCGGATTCTGCGCCGGTCGAGCCAGAGGGGGCGGGCGTCGCGACGCGCTGGGTCTCAAGGGCGCGCTCGGTCATAGCGGCGCGTCTGCCTTCTCAATCAGTCGTCGGGCTTGCGCCAGCGCGGTCTTGGGATCTTTGCCCTGCACGATGCCCTGCGACAGCGCGCGCTGCATGGGCGTCCAAACCCGGCGCATATGCGGGCGATTGCTCAACGGCTCGGTGTCGTCGACCTGGGCACGAAAGGCGCGCGCGATGGGATCGCTGAGCTGTTCGTAGGTCGCTTGATTGGCCACCAGCTGTCCACCATCGCGCATTCGAGCTTGCGCAGCCGCGTCGCTGGTGATGGCCTGCGCGAGGGCGAAGGCCTGCCGCTTGCGGCTCGACCGGGCCGAGACCATCACGGCCTCGACGCCGAGAAAAGGGCGCGCCGGCTTGCCGGTCGAAGAGACCACCGGCAAGGGCGCCACATCCCAATTCGTATGACCTTTTAGCTCGCCGCGGAACCAGGGCCCGCTGACAACGCAGGCCAACTCCTGCTTTCGAAAGAGGCCGGTCAGCAACGCGCTCGAGGCCTCCTCGGGC
>JBNMOZ010000565.1:0-4205 GCA_051276005.1 Bradymonadia bacterium
GCGGGCGGGCGCGAGAGCGGGTGGCCTTCGGGGCCCCGGAAGCCCTCGTCGTAGATCTTCTGCTGCAGCCGATACACCAGCTCGCCGTTCTCGGCGTGCACGGTGCAAATCGCGCCCAGCTCGGCGGCGCGGGTGAAGCTGTTCACCAGCACTTCGTCGTCGCACATGATGGCGTTCTTATAGGCCATGAAGTGCTTGAAGCTGTTGACGCCATGGTCTTGAACGAGGCTGCCCATGTCGGCCTTGACCGACTCGTCCCACCAGGTGATCGCGACGTGGAAGGAGTAGTCGCCCGCGGACTTCTCGGCCCAGCCGCGCCACTCTTTGAAGGCGCCCATGATCGACTGTTGGGGCGCCGGGATCACGAAGTCGATGATGCTCGTGGTGCCGCCAGCGAAGCCCGCCGCGGTGCCGGTGAAGAAGTCTTCCGAGGCCACCGTGCCCATGAAGGGCAGCTCCATATGGGTGTGCGGATCGATGCCGCCGGGCATGACGTAGCACCCGCCCGCGTCGACCACGTCATGGCCCGTGTCATCGAGATCGGCGCCGATGTCCTGGATGATGCCGTCGACGCAGAGCACGTCGGCGCGGCTCTCGCCTTCAGCAGTGACGACGGTGCCGCCGCGGATCAACAAGGCCATGTCTCGCTCCTCTAGCGCTGTGCGCACAAACCGGTGATATGGGCAGGGTACGGGCGCGCTGGAGGGGGTGCAAGCAGAGGGTCAGCGCCGACCGCGACCCAGCCGGGCCCCGAACACGGGCAGCCTGCGCGCCAACTCCAGTCGGGCGCCGTTCGCTGCGCAATGCACGAAGTCGCGCAGCCCCAACGGCACCACGATCGGGAGCGTGAAGCCGTCGGCGTACCGCGAGTTGCGGCGCAGATAGAAGTCGACCGCGGGGTCGGCGCGGTGGGCGTCGATCCAGGCGCGGGTGCGATCGGAGTCGCGCGATCCGGCATGCTCGGGCAGCACGCCGTTCGCGTCGACCCGGTCGCCAAACAACGAATCGTAGACCGCCTGCGTCAGTGAATCTGGCCGCTCGCCCATCCCAGGCACGATCAGCCTGACGCGGTGATGGATGAACGCGTACATGACCGGGCTCATGCAGAAGCCCGCGTAGAACCGAGGATGGGCGGCCACGACATGGTCTCGCCCGTAGCTGCGCATCAGCCGAGCGAAGGCGACGTTGGTCAGGCGCAGGCCCCGGGCGACCGGCAAGATGTTGACGCTCGCCCGGATGACCTCAACGGGCTGCCCACCGACGTCGATCAGGTGGGCGTGTGCGTGGCCGATCCCAACGGGTGCGTCCGGTTCACCGAAGACGATCGCGGTGTTGTGCAGGTCGTATTTGAGGGTGTCGGTCGAGTCGCCCACATGCTCTTCAAGGCGCCCTTCGAGATCGACCCCGTCGATGGCGTCATGCACGGCTTCGCAGTAGCTGCCGCGCTGTACGTGCAGCATCTGGGTGCGCAGCCGCTCGAGCCGCTCAGGCGACGCGCGCAGCAGATCGACCTCCTCGAGAGGCACGGACACACCGTCACCGCGAACCAGCGTTTGGACGGGCGGGTGATCGATGAGACGATCGATCAGGGCGCGGGCAACAAACTGGACGTTCTGGCGCATCAACTCTTCGCTCTCCGAGACCGCAACTTCCCCATCACCTTGCCGAGCATCATCTCGGCCTCGGGCACCTTGAACGCCACCGACAGCCCCAAGCAGACCGTCGCGGCCAGGCCTCCCGTGAGCGCGCCCCGCGAGAGCGGTGGCCAGGCGGGCAGCACCTGATCGAGCCCCCACCCCGCGGCGACGCCGATCGCGCAGGCGGCGATCAGCCGGAACAACGCGCTCGCGAACCCGTCGCCGGGCCCCATCGAGACCATGGCCCAGGTCGACAACGCGATCACATACACCGAGATGGCGATCGACGAGGCGCAGGCCAGCCCGACGGCGCCATACGCGTCGCCGAGCGCGGCGTAGATCGGCAGGCACCCCACCGTCGTCAGGGTGCCAATGATGGTCGGTGGCCACGTGCGGCCTTGGGCGTAGAAGCCGCGCGCGAACAGCAACGCACCCGACCAGGCCCAGAGCCCCAGGCAGAAGACAGCCGCGTACAGCCCGATCTGGGCATGCTCGGCGGCGGTGAAGCGGGTCGTGCCCCAGATTACGGTGGCGATCTCGGTGCCCGCGACGGTCAGCGCGGCTTGGGTGGCGAAGGCGAGCACCCACATGGCGCGCAGCGATTGGGTGAGCATGGCGCGGGCTTCGGCGCGCTTGCCCTGCGTGAACAAGCGGCTGAGCGAGGGGAAGGCGGCGAGCCCGGCGGCCATGCCGAAGATGCCCATCGGCACCTTCATGAGCGTGCGGCCATACTGCAATCGCGCGATGCTGCCTTCGCCCATGCCGGCGGCGTAGTGCTTGACGATCCAGTCGTCGACGACCACCACCGACGCGCCGAGCATCACAGGCAGTGATCGCACCAGCCAGGTGCGCACGTCGGGGTGCCGCAGCCGGGGTCGCAGGCGCATGCCGCTGCGAATCGCGCCCACAAACACCAACCCAAACGGCCCCAGCGCGGCCCCGATCAGCACGCCCCAGGCGAAGCCCATCGCGCTCTGGAAGACAGCCCCACCGATGATGACCGCGGCGACGTAGATGATGGGCGCCAAGGCGGGCAGCAGGTGCTTGTCGCGGGCTTGCAGCGTCGCCGAGAGCAACCCGCCGAGCACGTGGAAGATCTGCGCGGGCAGCACGATGCGGGTCAACACGACGACCAGCGCCTGATCTTCAGCGGCGAGCTTGTCGAAGGCGACGCTGACGATGGCCGGCGTCGCGAACCACAACGCGGCCGTCGCGGTGATGATGACCGCGCCCACGACGGTGAAGAGCGCCGAGAACGAGCGCCACGCTTCGGACTCGCCCTCGTCGCTCGACAGACCCTGAGTGAGGTGCTTTTGGAAGAGCGGGATAAAGACGATGCTCAGCAAACCCGACGCGAGCAGGTAGTTGAGAAAGTCGGGGATGACGAACGAGGCCCAATAGGCGTCGGCCTGTGACGAGTCACCGAGCGTGCGGCCAATGACCGACTCGCGGACCAAGCCCAAGAGGCGCGACGCGAGGGCCGTGAGGCTCCAAATGATCGCCGCGACCTTGACGGCGCGGCTCATGGTTCGGGGTCGCTGGGTCCAAGGGCTCGCAACAGAGGCGCCACGCCCGCCGCCAGCAGGACGCCGCCGAGCACGTTGAACCAAATCGGCTGCCATTGTGCGTCGACGCCGACCAGGTCGAAGCCCGGTATGCCCAGGCCCAAGCTCAGCGCTTCGAGGCCCGTGAAAAGGCCCGCGGGGAGCAGCGCAGCCATCGACGGCGCCAAGCGACCGGTGTGCGCGAAGAGCCACGCGGGCAGCAAGAAGATCGGCGCGACGCGCAGGAAGGCGCCGCCGCCAAACACGCCACCGATGATCATGGTGCCCGCCATCGCCCAATGCAGCGGCAGCGCCGTGTGCAACGCGCGCTGCACCACCCCCTGCAGCACGATCACGAGGCACAGCGGCCGGGCGATGCTCAGCAGAGCGATGAGCGCGGGGGCACCGTTTGGCGGCGGCCGCTCCACGAGCGAGGCCTCGGTGATCGCCATCAAGACGTTGTGCAGCTCGTTGACCAGGATCGTCGCGCCGCAGCCCGCGATCAGCGCCGCCCCCAAGAACCAGCCAGCCGGCGGCGCCCACTGCGCCCGGCCCTTGGGCCCGACGCGGCCGTCGACAGCGAGCAAGATCGCGGTGCTCGCGCACATGCCCAACAGCAGCGCGCCGAATGGGAAGGCGCCAGGCGCGGTGCCAGAGAGTTTCATATAGACGGCGGCGGGCAGCATCGATCCGGCGGCCCATAATGGCATGGCGACGCACGCCCAGATGAGGGGCGGCCAGCGGCGGCGATCGGGCTCGGGTGCGCTCATGCGGCCGGACACTACCGGGGGGGCTGATGGAGCGCCAGCACGGCGCCCCTTTTGCGACAGCGCCGGCTGGGGTAGAACACTGCGCAACAGAGCTCCGGGCGCCAGCCGCCCACTGCAACTGACAATTTCCCACTCACCGACGCGAGCATCATGGCCGACGCAGCACAGACGCCCGAGACCGATGGTCCAAATCTATACGCCAGAGCCGGTGTAGCGACAGCTCACGGTCCGCGCGGTCGTGGCCGGCACTCTGC
>JBNMOZ010000566.1:0-4205 GCA_051276005.1 Bradymonadia bacterium
GTGACTCAGCGCGACGCCGGCCTTTGCGCCGGTCTGCGGCAAATTTGCGGTGGTGGTGACGGCTGGCAGCCCCCCGACTTCGGGGCCGTCGAGGGCTTCGAGGCTGGGGAGTCGAGCTGCGACGGCGTCGACAACGACTGCGACGGCACCACCGATGAGACGACGTCTGCGCCCGATTGCCCCTTCAACACCGGCGTCTGCGTCGACGGCGCGCCGCCGCCCGAGTGCTTGGGTGCCGCTGGGTTCGCCGGCTGTGACTACGGGCCGCAGTACGAGGTCGAAGAGCAGAGCACCTGCGACGCGATCGACAACGACTGCGACGGCGTCATCGACGAAGGGCCCGCCTGCCCGGTCTTCTTCCAAGCGATTCGGGTCGCCGCGGGCGCCTTGCAGATGGGCAGCCCGCTGGATGAGGTCAACCGCGAGAACGACGAGCAGCCCCACCAGGTCGAGTTGACCCGCGACCTGCTCGTGCGCCGCACCGAGGTCGTACAAGAGGAGTGGATCAGCCTCATGGACGGCGCCAACCCCAGCTTCCACCTGGGCGCCGATCGACCGGTCGAGCAGGTCAGCTG
This sequence comes from Bradymonadia bacterium, assembly GCA_051276005.1. Classification (GTDB taxonomy): domain Bacteria; phylum Myxococcota_A; class Bradymonadia; order UBA7976; family UBA1532; genus JBNMOZ01. Next base: position 576 of record JBNMOZ010000566.1, read on the forward strand.
GGTCGACGCGGCGCGCTTTTGTAACGCCCGATCGGCGCTGGACGGGCTGGCCCCTTGCTACGCGCTCGAAGGCGACGCGGTGTCATGGCCCGATGGTCTCGACTGCGAAGGCTGGCGCCTGCCGACCGAGGCGGAGTGGGAGTTCTTGGGCCGCGCCGGCACGCTGGGCTCGCATTGGGGGCTCGACGCTGATCCTGCGTTGGCGATCGCCGACATCGCATGGCATCGCGCCAACGCCGACTCGACCCGACCCGTCGCGCAGTTGGCTGTGGCCCCCAACGGGCTGTACGACATGCTGGGCAACGTCGCCGAGTGGACCTACGACGCGTACGTGGCCTACCCCGTCCAGGCCCAAGTCGACCCCGTGGCCCATGACGGCGTGGCGCGGGTGGCTCGCGGTGCCAGCTTCGCGTCGCTGCAACGGCGCGTGCGCGTGGCCAATCGAGCCGACTTCGAGATCGCCAGCCGGCTGCGCGACCTTGGCCTGCGCATGGTGCGCACCGCCCCCGTGGAGTGACCGTGTCTTATCGATTTCCTCGACGCGCCCTGATCGCCATGCTCGGCGCTGCGCTCGGTTGGGCTTGCGCCGATGAGCCGACGCCGGCGCGGGTCGTCGACGCCACCCTGTCGCCGCCCAGCGCCGACATGCTCCCGCTGCGCGACGCTGGCGACGCCGAAGTGCCCGATGGCGGCCTCGATCAGGCCGTGCCCGACGCGGGTCCAGACCAAGGGCCCGCCTGCGATCCGTCGCCCGAGCGCTGCAATGGCGTCGACGACGACTGTGACACGATCATCGACGAGGGCTACGACATCGGCGCGCCCTGCACGATCGGCATCGGAGAGTGCCAGGCGACCGCGGTGTTGACCTGCACCGACGACGGCGACATCAGCTGCCCCGTCGTCGAAGGCGCCCCGGTCGACGAGACCTGCGACGGCCGCGACGAAGACTGCGACGGCGTCGCCGACGAGGACTTCGACGGCGACGGCGACGGCGCCCCGATTTGCCCAACGAACCCCTGCGTCGCCGACTGCCCGCCCGGCGAGGAAGAACGCTGCCGCGCGCTCTGTGACGCCCAAGACTGCCGCGATGAGAACCTGGGCGTGTTCCCCGGGGCGCGCGACGTGTGCGGCGATGGCATCGACCAGAACTGTGATGGTCGCGACGCCCCCTGCACGCTCGCGACGGGCCGATTCGGCCTGCTCGCCGTGGCTGCGGCCGACGACTTGGCCTGCCCGGATGGCAATGGCGACGGCAGCGGCGACAACGCCATGGCGCTGCTCGGCGGCATCGCGAACAGCGCGCTTGAAGAGCAGGTGGCCGCGCTGGGCCTCAACCTGTTCATGACGGCCGCCGGCCTCGCCCCGCCTGGCCTTGATGGCGCCTTCGAGCTGGGCGTGATCTCGGCCACCCACGCCGACGGGGTCTTCATCGCCGATCCCACGGGCCTTGATATGGACGGCCGCCCCAGCATTCGCTTCGCCGACGCCCGGGTCCGCGAGGGGGCTGTGCGCGCCGGTCCGGGTCGCTTCGCGCTCGCCCTGCCCGTCGCGGGTTTGAACCTGGAGTTGGTGCTCTTCGACGCGGTCATCCGCGGTCAGCTCGCGATCGATCCAGACTTCGGCCTGTCTCTGGCTGGCGGGCTGGTGTGGGGCGCCGTGCGCGACGTCGATCTGCAGGCGACCTTGGATGGGCTGGAGCAGGCCTGCGAAGACGAGGAGCCACGGCCGTCGTTCTGCGATCCGCTGATGCAGTTTCGCCCGATCATCAGCAACGTGCTGCGCGTCGATCAGGACACCGACGGCGATGGCGAGTTTGACGCCTACAGCGTTTGTCTCCGGGTCAACGCGGCGCCGGCGGACTTGGTGGGCGTCGAGTAGGCGGGCGTCGAGTAGGCGGGCGTCGAGTAGGCGGGCGTCAAGCAGCGCGCCCGCCCCCACTCAACTCAGCGTCGTATGCCGCGCCACCGACACCAGCACATCGCGGCCCGACAGCCCGGCAGCGAACTGATCCAGCGAATCACGCACCGCCGACTCTTCGCTCTTGTCGTAGAGGATCGTGACCGTCCGGGTGCGCACGCCCTCGCGCAGCAACGACACGGTGCTGCCAAAATGCGCCCGAATCTTGGCGCAGGTCGCGAAGCGCTCGTCGGGGTCGGCCTTGCAGGCCTTGGCGATGAAGTCGGCCATCAGGGGTGAGACGTTGGGCCGGCGCGCGCGCACGTCGGGCATCGGCTGCTCGAGCTTCATGTCGAGCACGTCGAGCTCGTCAGAGGCCTCGAATGGCAGGCGGTCGGTCAACATCTCGTAGGCCATGATGCCCAGCGCATAGATGTCGGCGCGGCCGTCCACGGGCCCCCGCTCGCCCTGCTCGGGCGCCATATACGCCACGGTCCCGGTGATCGTCGCGTCTTCGGTGGTCTCGCAGATGTTGCGGGCGATGCCGAAGTCCATGAGCTTGATGGGCTGGCCGGCCTCGACCATGACGTTGTCGGGCTTCACGTCGCGATGCACGATGCCGGCGTCATGGGCGTAGTCGAGGGCGTCGGCGAGCTGCAAGATGATGCGTTGCACCGCGTGCTCGTCGAGCATGGGCCGGGTGCGCATCAGCTCGGTGAGGGTGACGCCGCCCACCATCTCCATGATGATAAACTGCGTGCCGTACGCGTTCTCATGATCGAAGACGCGCACGATATTGGGATGCTCCAGCCGAGCCACCACCGCCGCCTCGGCCGAGAACTGCCGCGCGAACTCCTCATCGAAGACGAACGCGTGCTTGAGCATCTTGATCGCCACCGAGCGCCGCAGCTGCGGGTGGTAGCCCGCGTACACGATCGCCATGCCGCCGTGCCCGATCTCGTGCAGCACGTGATACTTGCCGACGCGGCGAATTTGGCGCCCATCGACCAGGCGATCACCGACCAGCTCGGTCATGAAGCTCGCGGCCGCTGGCACAGCCCGCAGCAGCCGATACAGCGGCGCCTTGTCGATGATGATGCACACCGTCTCGGTGTCGGCATACACGTCGGCCTGGCGCGGCTCGCCGGTGATCAGCGCGATCTCGCCGAACATGTCGCCGATGCCCAGGCTGGCCACGTAGCGCTCGCCCTCGCGCTCGGTGACGCGCACCTGCACTTCACCGCGATAGATGACGTACATCGCCTCGCCGGCGTCTCCGGCCTTGATGATGCGCTCGCCCGCGTCGAAGGTCTGGTTGCGCGTGACCCGCGCGAGTCCGGCGACCGACTCATCGTCGAGCTCGGTGAACGGGCGAATGCGGCTGAGGAACGCGGCGGTGTTCAACGCTAAAGGCTCCCAAAATTCAGGTGCCAGCACTCTGGCGCAGTCGACGGGTCGAAAGCGACACCTTCGCGGACGAGGGTCGAAGATCGGCAACATCTGACCACTGGTCACCTATCTGGTTGACGCCGGCCATGGCTGCGCTCTCCACCTTGCACCAAGCGTCGACGCGCAAGCCGGGAGACACGCTGCGTCCGCTCCCAGCGCGACAGCGACCACCGACAGATCCGTCGTCGACCCTCGAAGTTCGTCTTTTCTGGTTGACGCCTGCGACCGCGCGTCTCTTTCGACCGCAACCTACGGACAAAGAGGAGATCGCGATGCGCTCGAAGA
>JBNMOZ010000567.1:0-4193 GCA_051276005.1 Bradymonadia bacterium
ATAAATCCGCCACGACTGGACCGCGGACTGCGCGACGAACGCGGTGGAAGAATTCGAGCGACTCCACGAACTCCTTCATGCTGATCGCTTTGGCGTCAGCCAGGGCATGGGCGAGCCGATCGAGCATGGTGTCACCGGTAAACCAAAACATCCAAGCCTTTGTTAAGCGGTGCTTTTTGCCGGCATCGGCCCGACCGTCGGGGCAGTTGAATTGCCGCACGAACTTGAACGGTGGGTCGACCGGGGCACGCAGCGGTCGGGGCACATGATCTTGATCCATGCTCGTATTTATCCGGCCAGTCGCGGCCGGTCAACCGCGTCGATCTGGCCAGAAGTTAGACAAGTTCCCGATCCCGTGGAACCTTTCTGCGCCGGAGGGTTGATGGCTGTGAGCGACCGACCAATGCAGAAAAAAAGTGCCGACGTTGGCTTCGCCTCGTTTGCGACCCACTTGCTTGACAGCGGGCGAGCCCCCAAAACCGTTGCGTCTTATCGCAGCGATTGGCTGGGGCTGGTTCGTTGGGCTGCGCAGGATCTGGGGCGCCCCCTGGGGCTCGCCGATCTGACCGCTGAGCTGGTCACCCGTTGGCGCGATGCGCTGACGGCGGCGGGGCAACGCCCGTCGACGATCAATCGTAAGCTGGTCTTCGTCAAACGCTTCGCGGACTGGAACGATACGGTCACATCGAGGGCGAAGGATACGATCCGCGCCATCGATGCGGTCCCACAACCGCCGCGCCGTCCCCGAGGGCTCGACACACGGCAGTTGGGGGTCTTCCTCACCGTGGTCAGCCGCGAAGGCTCAGCGCGGGATCAAGCGATTGTGCACACCCTTCTTGAGAGTGGACTCAAGGTCAGCGAGCTCGTGGCGCTCAAGCGCGACGATGTCGTGCTGCGGGCCCGGGATGGCTGTGTTCGAGTCCGTGGGATCGATGGCCGCGGGCGCAGCGTGCAAGTGGGCCGCATCTCAAGGCGGGCGCTTCGGCGCTGGCTGGCCGTGCGGACCGACGATCGCCCGGCCCTGTTTACGGGAGAGCGCGGGCCGCTGTCGGCGAACGCCATCCAGCGCATCGTGCGCAAATACTGTCGCCGAGCCGGGGTGCAGGCGTCGCCCACGACGCTGCGCCATACGTTCGCGGCTGCCTTCCTCGGCGCCGGCAAGGGCGATCTGACCGAGCTGGCCGACCTGCTCGGGCATGACTGCATCGAGACCACCCGCCTGTACATCGCGAACGACGAAGAGCAGAGCGCCCAAGCCGGCTGAGTCGCAGCCGCGTTGCCCTGACTGCATGGTGTGCAGGTTGGCGCGGTCGTCGATGTCGGCCAGGGCGGTCTTGCCGAAATCGGAGCTGCGCGCTTCGGTGTCCGGCGCTGCCCGGCTCTCACCTCGAAGCGTTTGATCTGATTGAGCAAGCCGCGGCGGGTCGTCCCCATCCCCATCCCCATCCCCATCCCCATCCCCATCCCCATCCCCATCCCCATCCCCGCACCGCGACTGCTACAGCCTCGCGCATGCGCAGGCACGCCCGAACCCTCTGCCGCATGGGTCGCTAAACTGGTTGTTCAGGAGCATCAGAGTGTCGCGTATCTCCTTAAAGAATCAGGCGATTCTCGTCACCGGTGCTTCATCAGGTCTGGGGCGGGGCCGTACTGCGCCGCCAAGGCGGCCGGACGCATGCTCTTCGACGCCTGTCGGGTCGAGCTGGCTGTGGGGTCGAGCTGGCCGACACGCCGATTCAGTTCGTCGCGCTGTATCCGGGCTTCACCCTGACGCCGGGGATCGATCCTGCCGTCGTGCCTCATCCTGCGTTGATGATCGACATCGAACGGGCCGTGGCCGAGATACTGGGCGCCATCGGACGCGGCGACGAACACCACATTTTTCCCAAGCGAATCAGGGGGGTGATGGGGTTTGGGCGTGCCTTGCCGGAGCCGATGCGGCGGTGGATTCTCAAGAAGGCGCGCTGAGCGGTCAGCTCTGAACGAAACCCTGGATCGGGTAGCGACCGGCGGGCGTGACCACCACGGCATCGTCCGTCAGCCAACCCCACAGCCGGTTCTGCGCGCCGCGATCGAGCCGCGCTCGGCGATTCGATGCGAGCTGTACGTAGACGTAGTCGTCGACCGCCTCGAAGCCCGCGGCCGGGATCGGGTAGGTCTCGCCGTTGTTGAGGTGGGCAATCAGCGCGTCGGGCGTAGACTCGAAGCGGCGCACGATGAACGGGGTGCCGTCGGCCTTGAAGTAGCACCAGCGCTCGCCGATGTGCACGATCGGCTCGCCCGAGTCGGGGTGACTGTCGATGCCTCTCTCGAAGAGCGCGATCAGGCGAGCATGCTCGAAGATCTCGCCCTCGTGGTACCAGCGCCCCTCGAAGTCGAGCCGCAGATCGACGCTGCGCCGCATCGTCTCGAGGGTCGCGGCCCACTCTTCGGGAGGCATGTTTGGCTTCAAAGTCGCAGTGCTCGCCGTCGGCCCTTGGGGCGCTCTACTGTCCTCGCTTGCGCGCTTCGCTTCAAGCGGTCCTTCTCACTCGGGCGCGTCTTCTACCCGCAACCAGAGCGCGAAGCGGGGGTCGAGCGTGTCGGGGCTCTGCGCGCCGATCTGCTCTCGCAGGCCTTCGAGCAGCAGCGCCAGCGTTGTCGCGTCGCCTTCTTGTGCCGTCCACCACGCGTCGGCAGCGATGCGGGCTTCAGGTCGAATCGCGCCGTCTTCGAAGAGCGCGCGATGGGCGTCGGCGAGCTGCTCGGTCGTCAGCGGCGCGAACCCCTGATCGCCCAACGCGGCCCGCGCGATGCCCGTGCCCAGCCAGGCGCCCAGCCCGATTTCGGCCGGTCGGCCGGCACCCGCGACGGTCGCGAGCGTGGCCAATGCGTTGGCCCATGCCGCGGCGAACGGCAGCTCGGACGCCCGCAGCGGGCGCCCCTCGGGGTGGTGCGGATGGCGAGCCAACAAGGCCTCGCCCCAGGTGCGCCAGGTCGGTGAATCAAGCGCCCCCACCGCATCGTCGTCGAGCCGAAGCAGTCGCCGAATCTTGCTCAGGCGCAAAGGCTTGGCGGCGTCGAGCATGCGCGCGTAGCCCACCCGGAACACGTGGGTGGGCCCGTGCGTCGCGAGCACTTGTGCGTCGACCGCAGGCACCGCGGGCGATCCCGCGAGGGCGTCGAGTCCAAGGACCAGGCCGGCGCGCAGGCGCACCATCGTCTCGCGCACGGCGTCTTCATTGAGAAGATCGGCGCGATCGGCCGACAGGGCCGTGTTGGCGGTGTAGCCCAGGTGCTCTGCGAGTCGCTCGCGGGTCGGGGCGTCGAGCGCCTCGATGGCCGCGTTGAGCCGCGCGTCGGGGTCGGTGACCTCGACCATCCAATGATGCGACGCGACGCCTTCACCCTGGACCGGCGCGGCGACGTTGGGCGCCGTGTAGATGCCCAAAGCCTCGTAGTAGTCGACATAGCCGCGGTCGGCCATGCGCCCACTGCGCCAGCGATACGCCTGCTCTTGCAGGTTCGCGTCGAGGGCGGCCGACGAGTGAATCAGCAGGTCGACGCAGAACACCGGGTGACCGCGCATCAGCCAGTCGAGGAAGAGCTTGATCGGGAGATCGCGCTCGCCGCCTTCAGGGAAGATGATGCACAGGCGCCCGTCGGGCGTGAGGATGTGGTCGAGATCGGGCGGGTCGTAGCTGTCGGGATCTTCAATGACCAGCGCGCGCGCGAACCGGCGCACCGTCCAGTTGAGCACCTCGTCGTCCAGATCGAGCATGCGCCGACCGAGGGTCTCCTGGCCGGATGCCATCAGGGCACGCAGCCAGGGATCGAGCCGATCGATGTCCATCTGGTCGGCGTCCCAGATCTCGACGTCGAGCATGCCGCGCAGCTGATCGCCCGAGACCATCGGCAGCAGCTCGGTGCAGTCGAGCAGGCCAATGCGGCGAATGTAGCCGTGCAGATCTTCGATGGGCAGCATGGGCACAAGCCGCGGCGCGTCCTTGGAATCGATCAGGGCGTCGAGCAGCGCGCCGCCCGAGCGGACCTGCATCAGCTGGGTGCGCCACGCCTCGAACTGGGCCATGGGGGCCGCGTCGGGGGTGGGATTCGGCTGCGGCACCACCGCTGCGCGCTCGTCGGCTTCTTGCTTGCGAATCAGCGCGCTCGCCTGGAGCGTCACTGGTGCCAGGCCATCCTGTGCTTTGTCG
>JBNMOZ010000568.1:0-4173 GCA_051276005.1 Bradymonadia bacterium
TTGAGCCCATCACGTCGATCTTCAGCGCTCAAGTCGCTGAGGCCACCGCGCCCACGCTGAACTCAGCCTCTGGCAGCTACAACGCCGACAATCGACAGATGGGCCTGCGGTACGAAGGCACGGACCCCGAGAATGACGTCACCGCACTGCTCATCGATCTGCTCGACGCCGACGGAGGGAGCCTGCTTGCTGAGCCGGCGCAAATTGAACTTGGCCCCCAGCCCAACCCAGAGGCCTTGATACAGGGCGGCGGGATGTTCCGCGGCGAACTCTTCGTCAGTCTTGAAGGCTTTCCTCCTGTCTCGGGGGTACGGTTGACCGTAGTCGACGTCTTCGACCGTCGGAGCGACCCTGTCGACATCGTGCCTGCCGTACCCGACCCAGTGCTCGAACTCGGCGGCCTCTGTAATCTCGCAGGAGTCTTCGACACCTGCACGGACGGCTTCGCGTGTGTCGACTCGGACGACAGGGGTCCGACGCTGCCTGAATGCGTGTCGGCCAGCCCACCGACGGTGACCGAGGGCGCCCTGTATCTCAACGCAGACGCGGGAGTGATTGGCATTGTCATTACCGGTCGAGACGTCAACGACAACGCCATCGGCGTCTCCGTGCTGCCGAAGGACGACGAGGGCGCAGATTTGTCTTTGCTGGCAGATGGCGGTCCGGAGACAGCCCGGTTCAGCTATGTATCCAATGCCGACGGCACCTATACCGGCTGGACTGCGGTGTCATTCCGGGATGCTTGCTTCCCCGCCGCGCAGTTCGCGCTCAACGACTGCGTGTTCCTCGGTGGCGCCCAGGATGTGTGTCTCGATCAAGCCAATGCCGGCTTTGATGCCTGCGCCGCTCAACGAGCCGGGCGAGTCCGTTCGGCCGATGTCGCGGGCATCGACGACACCGACAAAACGAGCGAAATTTTCACCATCAACATGGTGCAACCCACCCCAATCGCCGAGGCTGGCGCCAGCTGTGATGCTGCCGCGGCCGTTGCCATCTGCTCCGAGGGCGATTTGTGCTTTGGCCGCGCTAATCCCGGCACCCACTTGACCTGCGCCGCGCCCCAACTGGCCTGCTTCGACGACGTGCCCACCGCCGAAGTCTCAATGGACGAGATGCCACCGTGGGTGCTGATGGGCACCAACGCTGATGTTGAGAACTATGTTGGTGTCAGCAGCTGCGGCGGTGGCGGCCCCCAGGCAATCTATACGTTCACGGCCCCCGCCGCGGGCGTGTACGCAGCGACAACCAGTGATATCGAAACAGACACATTGATCTTCGTCCGCAGCCATTGCCAATTGCCCGGCGAGGCATACGAGCTCGCTTGCAATGACGACATCGAGATCGGCGTTCGTGCCAGCACCGTCGAGTTTGATGTTGAGGCCGATCAGACAGTCTACATCGTGGTCGACTCATTCGTAAATGAGGGCATCCCGTCTCCGGGTGCCTTCACGCTGACCATTGAGCCGCGTTGATCTCGGGCAATAGACCTTGAGCACCACGGGCTCATTTGCGGCTCAAGGTTGTTGGAACCTAATCTGCCGGCTGCTGTTATTCGCCGGCTTGACGCTGATCTCCAGGCAGGCGCGGCGACCGTGAGGCCACCAGGCTTCGGCGACGATGAACCACCCATCGATGACCGAGACGTCCATCTGTTCCTTGGTGAACATGGCGCAGATCTCCATGGGGCCGGGCGGCAGTTGCATGCGAACCGGGCGCAGCGGCTGGTCGGTCACACCGACGCCGGTCGCCAGGCTTTGGGGCTTGGAGAATGGCTCTTCGTACCGCGGGTGAAACCAATGCAGTTTGCCGAGACCACGCTGGCGACCACCCCCGCGCCCAACGCGAGCGCGGCAATTGCCCATCCAATATGTCTTCTACTCAATCTGGGAGCCTTTCAAGCTGCGCGGTGACCACTCTGGTTGAAGGTTGGCAAATCGACGGCGCACTTTTCCAGGGCATCGGGGCACGCCTCTTTTTCGAACGGCGCGGAACCTGAGCCACGTGGGCGCTGTCGGTAGTGATGTGACGTGCAGTCGAGCGCGTGACACAGCCCCGAACAGGGACGGAGCCATACCCATGCTGCATCGTGTCGCTGCGCCGACGGTCTTTGCCGTCGCGTGCCTCGCCCTCGTCTGCCTGAGCGCCGGGACCGCCGTCGCGGAGCCTTCTGCTGCGCAAGTGCCGCCGCAAATATTGAAGATCGCAAAGGATGTGCGCACCTCACCGGGTGACCTGCCGCGCCTCGAGATCACCATCGACGGCAAGACGGCCCCCCTGCCCTTGCGCCATACGCAGGTGTTCGCCGAGCTGAGCACTCATGTGGCGCAGGTCACCGTCACCCAAACCTATCGCAACGACTTCGATCGCCCGATCGAGGCGCGGTATGTGTTCCCGCTGCCCGAGAACAGCGCCGTGGATGACATGCAGATTCAGGTGGGCGATCGCACGATCGTCGCCGAGATCCAAGAGCGTGCCCAAGCCAAGAAGACCTTCGACGACGCGCGCGAGGCGGGCCACACCGCGGCGCTGCTCGAGCAAGAGCGGCCCAACATCTTCACCCAGTCGGTCACCAACATTCCGCCCGGCGAAGCCATCACGGTCACCGTGCGCTTTGTGCAGCAGCTCAGCTATGACAAGGGCGAGTACGAGTGGGTCTTTCCCATGGTGGTCGGCCCGCGCTTTAGCCCCGGCGAAGCCGTCGCTGACGGTGGTCGACTGGCCACCAACCAGGTGCCCGACGCCGCACGCATCAACCCGCGGATCATCGGCAAGGGCCGACGCACCGGGCATGACATCGACATCGAGGTGGTCGTCGACAGCGCGCTGCCCATCATCGATTTGCAAACCCCCACCCATGACGTCGAGGCGCACACCCACGACGACGGGGTGATGAACGTGCGCCTGGCCGAATCAGACATGCTGCCCAACCGCGACTTCGTGCTGCGCTACCAGGTGGGCGGCGCCATGCCCCAGGTTGCCGTGCAGGCCCATAAGGGCGACCGCCACGGCCACTTCGCGCTCACGGTGCAGCCCCCCCAGCTCGACGTCGACGCCCTGGTTGGCCAACGCGAGTTGATCTTCGTGGTCGATGTGTCCGGCAGCATGTCTGGCCGCCCGTTGGCGCAGGCCAAGGCCGCGACGCGCAACGCGATCCAGCAGTTGCGCCCCGTCGACACGTTCAACCTGTACACCTTCGCCGGCCGCACCGGGCAAGCCTTCGAAGCGCCGCGCCCCGCCAACGAGACGAACATTCGCGCCGCGCTCGACTTCCTCACCGGCGCCCGCGCGGGCGGCGGCACGATGATGGGTCAGGCGGTGGACGCGGCCTTGAGCCCCCCGGTGGAAGATGGCCGGCACCGCTACGTGGTCTTCTTGACCGACGGCTACATCGGCAACGAGACGGCCATGTTCAGCAAGGCGAGCGGCTTGGTGAAGGCGCTCAAGGCGAAGGGCCAGCGCGCCCGCGTCTTCGCGTTGGGCATCGGCAGCAGCGTCAACCGCCACCTGATCACCAAATTGGGCAAGGCCGGCAAGGGCTTGGGCCTGGTGCTGACCCTGGATGAGCGCGAAGAGGAGTCGGTGCGCCGCATCTATCGATTGATCGATCAGCCCGTGCTGCAAGACGTGGTCATCGACTGGGGCGACCTCGACGTTGAAGACGTGTACCCCACTGTACTGCCTGATGTATTGGCCAGTCGCCCGCTGATCGTCCACGGCCGATATGCCATGGGCGGCGAAGGCGTCGTCACCGTGCGCGGCACCACCATGGACGGCAAGCCAGTGCGCTTCAAAGTCGCCGTGACGCTGCCGTCGAAGACCACTCATGGCGCCGCGATTACCAGCCTTTGGGCCCGCGCCCGGGTCGAAGAGTTGAGCCGCGCGCTGTGGAATGGCCACGACCAATCCGCCGTCGACGCCATCACCGCGACCGGCCTGGAGCATCGATTGGTGACCGCCTACACGAGCTTCGTCGCGGTGGACAAGAGCCGCGTCATCAGCGGTGAGTCGGTCAAGATCGATCAGCCCGTCGAGGCCGCGGAGGGCGTCGACATCGCAGCGGCCAGCCAGCTCGGCAACATGCTGGGCCGCAGGGTGCGCAACAGCGCCGGACTTGGCGGCCTGGGTATGCAAGGCATCGGGGTTGGCGGCGGCGGCGGCATCGGCCGAGGCGGT
>JBNMOZ010000569.1:0-4166 GCA_051276005.1 Bradymonadia bacterium
ACGAGGGCTTCATCGCGGGCGCGGGGGAAGTGCGACTGCGCGTCACCGCCGACGGCCAGGCGGTCTTCCAAGAACTCGAAGTACTCGTCCCAGGTCACCGGTTGGCGGGCGATGCAGAACGAGCCGACGTCGAGGTGTTCGATGGGCGCGACGCCGGGGGCGTGATCGTCGGCGCCGAAGACGAAGCGGCCGCCCGGCACGAACACGAAGCCCGGCGGGATGTGGCGGCTCGACGGCACCTCGATCTCGAGCACCCGCGATTCGCCGGGGCTGAGCCGCAGCGGGATGCGGGTGTTGAAGCCGTCTTCGCCCGTCAGGCGCACGGTCATGCGGGCGGCGCGCACGGTGCGGCCGGTCAACGGCGTCTGGCCGATGCGCAGGCGGGCGCCCGACGTCCAGACCGCGCCGCGATCGTCGACGGAGTACAGGTCGACCGCCAACCGCGCCTTGCCGGTGTGCACGCTCAGCGAGGCGCGCCCGGCCAGCTCGGCCGACAGCTCGCCATCGTCGTTGAGTTCGGCCTGAGCGCGATGGTAGGCCGCAGCGACGATCTCGCCGTTCATCTCGGCCGATCGCCACGCGTCGTGATGCAGGCGGGCGAGGTCGCGGCAGGCCTCGGGATCGCCGTCAGCCTGGCGGGCGGCGGTGCTCAGCTTCTCGTCCGCTTGGGCCAGGTGCCAGGCCGCTTGCTCATACCGATCGCGGGCTTGCCTGCCCAGCCGCCAAGCCTCTTCGCGCTCGGCGCGGGGGGCGCGATGGGGCAGGGCGCTCTCGCGGCGGGCCGACTCGGTGCGCATGCGCTGTGCGGCTTGAATATGGCGCCGAAATGCGGCGGCCTCGGCGCGCCCTTCGGCCAGCGCGGCCGCGTCGACGAACGCCTCGGTACGCGAGATCTGGGTCGTGTCGGCCGGCGGCGGTTTGATGTCGATCGAGCGCTTTCCAGCCTCGAAGTGCGCGTCGATATTCGCCGCCAAATCGAGCGCCGTCGCGAAGCGATCGTTCATCTTGCGCGCCATGGCCTGCAGGCAGACGGCCTCGAGCGCCGGTGGGATTTGACGATGCGGGGCGCGCTCTCGCGGCGACTCGGGCGGTCCCTTGCGCAGCGCGCGCAGCACGTCGACGGAGCGGCTGGCCTCGTAGGGGCGCGTGCCCGTCAAGATCTCGTACAGGATCGCACCCAGCGCGTAGATGTCAGCGCGATGGTCGAGCTCAGAGACCCGCCCCTCGGCTTGCTCGGGCGACATGTACGCGGGGGTGCCGACGATGTCGCCGACGCGGGTGACCTCGCGGGCTTCGGCGGCGGGCACGTCTTCGGCGGCGCGGCGCGACTTGGCCAGCCCCCAATCGGTGAGCACGACCTGCCCGAAGTCGCCCACGAAGATGTGGGCGGGCTTGATGTCGCGGTGGATCACGCCCTCTTCATGGGCGAAGGCGACGCCGTTGCAGACCTGGGTGAACCAGCCCAACAAGCGCGCAGTGGTCATGCGACCCGAGCGGATGATGGTGCGCAATGAGCGACCCGCCAGCAGCGCCATGACCAGGCACGGCGCGGCCTTGTACTGGCCCACTTCCATGCAGCCGACTTCCATCACCGGCACGATGTTGGGGTGGCCCAGGCGACCGCCGATCACGCCCTCGCGCAGAAACCGCGGGCGGTGGCGACGATGCTGATGCAGCTCGGGGCGCAAGACTTTGACCGCGACGGGTCGCTCGAGGGTGCGATCGATCGCGCGATACACGATCCCGATGGAGCCGCGGCCGATCTCCTCAACGAGCTTGTAACGGTCGGTTAGATCTCGCAGTTGCACGCGGGGAGTCTACGCGTCTACCAGCTCGATCGCATGCGTAATCTTGGCCGTATGCGCCAACATCTTCGAGACCGAGCAGTATGTCTGCATCGAGAGCTTCACCGCGCGCTCGATCACCGCGGGTTTCAGGCCGCGCCCGGTGACCGTGTAGAGCAGGTGTATCTTTGTGAAGACCTTCGGGATCGTCTCGGCGCGCTCGGCGTCGGCGGTGATCACGCAGCCCGTGACGTCTTGGCGGGCCTTCTTGAGGATCGACATCACGTCCATCGCGCTGCAGCTCGCCAGGCCCATCAAGACCAGCTCCATCGGGCGTGCGCCCAAATTACGGCCGCCGATGGCGGGCGAGCCGTCGATGATCTGGCCGTGCCCGCTGTCGGCTTCGGCCATGAACGCGACCCCGTCAACCCAGGTCAGCTTCGCTTGCATCGTGTTCTCCCCTCTTGCGCTGTGCGGTGATCCCTTGTCATCTGCGGGGCATTGAGTCCAGTCAATCTGTGTCCAGCCATCTTGTGGTGGGTTGGGCGAAATCCGGAGGCAAGCATGGTCGACTTTCGAGCATTCCGGGCGCTGCGGCCCCCCAAGTCCAAGGCGGCCCAGGTGGCCTGCGTGCCGTATGACGTGGTGAACACGGCCGAGGCGAAGGCGCTCGTTGCGAAGAGCCCGCTGTCGTTGCTGCGCGTCACCCGCCCCGACGTCGACCTGCCCGAGGGCGTCGATGTGCACGGTGAGGCGGCGTACGCCCAGGCCAAGGTCGCGTTCGATGAACTGATCGCCCAGAAGGCCCTCGTGCGCGACGACGCGCCCGGCTTCTTCGTGTACGCGCAGACCATGGGCGACCACCACCAGGTGGGCATCGTGGGCGCCGCCAGCGCGGCCGATTATGCCGCCGGTCTCATCAAGAAGCACGAGTTCACCCGCCCCGACAAAGAGGACGATCGCACCCGCCACGTCGAAGCCGTCGGCGCCCACCTGGGCCCGGTCTTCTTGGCGTTCAAGGCGGTCGACAGCATCGACGCGATCATCAAACAGGTGGTCGAAGGCGCCGCGCCCGAGGTCGACTTCATCGCCGAAGACGGCATCCGCCACGCGCTGTGGCCGGTCTTTGATGCCGGCGTGATCGACGCGCTGCAGGCCGCGTTCAAGGCCGAGGTGCCGGCGCTCTACATCGCCGACGGGCATCACCGCACGGCCGCCGCGGCGCGGGTGGGCGAGGGCGCGGGACCGGACGATCCGCGCGGGCGCTTCTTGACCGTCGCGTTCCCCGACACGGCGCTCAAGATCCTGCCCTACAACCGCGTAGTCCACAGCCTCAACGGGCACTCCGCCGAGGCCCTCCTCGACGCCATCGAGCAGGATTGGGATCTCGAGCCGCTCAGCGAGGCCGCCCAGCCGACCGCGCCCCTCAGCGCGTCGATGTACCTCGACGGCCAGTGGTACGGCCTGGCCCTCAAAGACGCCGCGAAGCCGGACCCCAAGGATCCCGTCGCCCGCCTCGACGTGAGCGTGGTGCAAGACCGCATCTTGGCGCCACTGCTGGGCGTCGCCGATCCGCGGACCGCGAAGAACATCAGCTTTGTGGGCGGCATTCGCGGCCTGGCGCCCCTGCAGGCGGCCGTGGATAAGAACGGCGGCGTGGCCTTCGCGCTGCACCCGACCAGCCTGCAAGACCTGATGGACATCGCCGACGCGGGCGAGGTCATGCCGCCCAAGTCGACCTGGTTCGAGCCGAAGCTGCGCTCGGGCCTCGTGATCTCCACATTCTAGCCAGTACGCTCTAGCCAGTACGCTCTAGCCAGTACGCTCTAGCCAGTACGCTCTAGCCAGTACGCTCGCCAGCACCGCTCATCAGCATCGTCTAGGAGCCTGTGGATCCACTCACTCTCATTGGCATCGCGGCGCGCATCATCGGGCGCGCCGGCTCGCCCGCCACGCGGCTCGAGACGGTCGTCGATCGCCTCGCTGAGGAGGGCGTGCGGGTGAGCGTGTGGCGACGTGCGGCGGGTGGGATCGCCCTCGTCGCCGGCCTGCACAGCGGCGAGGCGCGGGTGGCGGCTCAGGCCGCGATGCAGGGCGAGACCAGCGCGAACGCCGTTGTGGCGCGGGTGGGCGGCCTGGCGGTGGGCGCGCTGACCAGCCGAGCCAAGGACGCGGCGCTGCTGGAGTCTCTCGCCGGGGTGCTGGCGCCCGCGCTGCATCGCCTCGCCGACGCGCCCGTCAAGGCGCCGGCTCGTCTGCTGGGGCGCAGCAAGGCCATCGAAGGCGTGCAGGATCAGATCACCCGCGTCGCGGCCAGCGAGGCGACGGTGTTGCTGCGCGGCGAGAGCGGCGTGGGCAAAGAGCTGGTCGCGCGCGGGATTC
>JBNMOZ010000570.1:0-4164 GCA_051276005.1 Bradymonadia bacterium
CCCACCAATTGCCGCGCCGCCCAGCATCGCGCCGCCCAGTATCGCGCCGCCCAGTATCGCGCCGCCCAGTATCGCCGCGGCGCCGACTTCGAAGCGTAAGAGCAGCCGCAAGCCTGCGAACAGGCGAGCGCGCAAGAAGCCAGCGGCCCCGCCCCCAATTGCACGGGCCGCGCTTCAACTCGCCGGCACAATCGGGTCGCAGTATGTCGATCGCTGCCTCTGCGGGCCCGCCTATGGCGGCGCGCTCAAGCGCCTGTCAGCCATGCGCGGCGGCGACGCGCTGATTCAGGCACGCCAATTGAAGAGGTGCGTGCACCTGTTCAGCCCCGACCTGCAAACCTGCGTCAAGGGTCGGCCGGTGATGAAAGGAGGCGCTCCTTGACCATGGCCCTGCTGCTCGCGCTCGCTTCGGTTTGCTCGCCTGCGCAATTGACCGAGGCTGGGCGCCGCGTGCAGGGCAAGGGGCCGATCGAGCAGGCCTGGATTCTCGCCCAGGTCGGCTGCCCCAATTTGGCCGAGCGTCGACTCGACACCGTCGTGGCGCAGGCGCAGGGCCAATACCGCCTGCACGCATTGTTTACCCGGGGTCGAGTGGCGGTCTTACGCTGTCGGGACGGCTGCACGCCGGCCCAGCGGGCAGCCGGTCGCGCTGCGCTGCGCGAGGTGGAAGAGACCGCGACCGCGCCCGGACAGATCCAGGTCGCCCGCGCCATGGCGAGTCGTCTGGCGCCGCCGCCGCCGCCCGTCATGGGGGCCGCGCCGGCCTCCAGCGCTGCGCCGTTGAAGGCACCGACGGGCAGCGCGGTGCGGGCCCCAGCGCCCGTCACGGCCCCGCCGTCGATAGCCGCGCCGTCGATGGTGGCGCCGGCGCCCGAGAGCGCCCCGTCGAACACCCGCGCGACCCTGTGGATCAGCGCCGGCGTCATGGCGCTCGGCGCCGGGACCACTGGGTTTCTCGCCTGGCGCGACACGCAAGAGACTCATCGATTGAGCGCCGCCAAAAACGCTGGAGACTGCGACGGTCGACTGCAGACCGAGTGCCGCGCCGCTTGGCAAGCGTCCTTCGACCGCGCGCGCATCTACACCGGCGTCAGCCTTGGTTTGGGGGTGCTCGCGCTGGCGTTTGGGGGCGTCGCAGAGTGGACCGCTGGCTCGACGTCGCTGACGGCCGGGCCCGATGGCGCGCGCATTCAGGGGGTTTGGTGAGTGTCGGTCATGCCCGACACGGCGGCCGACACTTGACACGCGCCGGGCTGGAATCGTCGGCAGCCAGTGCGCAAGCAGGTTGGCAGGCCGCTTGCTCTAGGACGGGGTGATACTGGCCAGGGTGCTCCCAGGTGAGCCGACGCTCGACGCAAAGGATCCTCAACGTGCAGAGACTCTCCGTATTGCTCATCTTCTTGATCGGCGGCTGCGTCGACTCGCAGCCGCCCGAGTTTGGTGCCGAGGGACAGGCGTGCGCTGTCAACGGCGACTGCGCGCGCACGCTGCACTGTGTCAACGAGCAGTGTGGCCCCATCGACTTCTGCGCCTCGGGGATCTACGTCGGCGACGAGCTGCCAGCGCGTGCTGATGAGTCGGGTGGCTACCCCGTCAACGCCCTCGTGCGTCAGACGAGCGGGACCGCCCAGGGCGTCCGGCTTGACGACGGCATGCTCCGCGTCACGCAGGCCGGTGAGCCGCGCATCTTCTCTATCGACTTCTACGACGAGCCCAACAAGCCCCTTACAGATGGTCTCTTCGTCGAGGCGCGTCTGCAGCTGGATCCGAACTCGAACGAGTGCAGCGCCGTGCTGGCCCTCTGGCCAACCCGGACGGACCGAATCAAGATCTGCTTCGGCGGTGGTCGCATTGGCTTGGCGCGGCCGGGCGGGGGCAGCACGCGCCTGATCGACAATGTGCCCGACATGACTCAGATGCATACCTACCGCATCAGCTTCAAACCCCAGGAGAACGAAGATGGGAATCAGCTGGAGGTGTCGTACGCCATCGATTTGCAGGTCGACGGTGTCGTGGCTGCCTCGGGGCTGACGCTGCTCGACCTGCCGTCCCCGTTCTCACGGGCTGGTGAGTTTTTTTCGTCTAATCGCGCGCCGATCGTCGAGTTCGGGGCCGACGCGGCGGGCACGGTGGCCTTCGACTTCGTGCGCTGGGGCTGCAACCCCGACGGCGGTCGCTGCCAGCCTGATGCGCAAGACGATGATGAATGCGGCACCGACCGTGACGCCCGGGGTGGATGCAGTGGCGCGGCGGTGGCGGTCGAGCGCTGTGACGACATCGACAATGACTGTGATGGGGTGGTCGATGAGGACTTCTCGGCGTCCTTCACCGACGGTCGCCCGATCAGCTTCAATCGCTTCGGCTTCGACGCCTACAAGGATGAAAGCTGCCGGCTGGTTGGGGCCTGCGCCCAAGCCCGCGTCGTTTGCAGTGAAGATGGATTGGCGCTTGTCTGCGACACCTCAAGGGTCAGCCAGGACGAGATCTGCGACGGTTTTGACAATGACTGCGACGGGTACATCGATGAGGACTTTCGCGACGACCTCGGCACCGGGCAACTCTATCTAGATCCGGCGACCAACGAGCGCCTGCCATTGGGCGCGCCCTGTGGGCAAGGGGCCTGTGACGGCGGCGAGGTCACCTGCGAGGACGCCCTGCCGGTCTGTTCCACGGTGCACAACCGGCGAGACAACGAGGTCTGCGGCAACGCCATCGACGATGACTGCGACGGCAACACCGACGAGAACTTTGACGTCGACGGGGACGGGTACCAGAGCTGCCTGCGGTGCGCCGCCGAAGTCTGCGAAGCCGGCGTCCACGACTGCAACGATACGCCAGGCAGCGGTGTGAACATCAACCCGGGTGTGCCCGAGATCTGCAACGGGATCGACGACAACTGCAACGGTCTGCGCGACGAGGGCCTCGACCTTGATGGTGACGGCTTCCTGACCTGCGATCCGGTGCCCGACTGCCGCGACGATCCCAGCGATGACATCGAAGGCGCGCCGACCGCGTTCGAGGTCAACCCCGAGGCAGATGAGGTCTGCGATGAGGCCGACAATGACTGCGACGGTCGGGTCGATGAGGGCTTCGCACAGCTGCTGCCCAACGGGTCTGTGCTGTATACGAGCCGCGCGGATTGCGGCCGTTGCGGCAACGACTGCAGCCAGGCGAGCGAGGCCTTCAACACCTTCGCGAGGTGCGCTGAGCGGCCCGGTGGTGGCTTCGGCTGCAGCACCGATTGCCAGCCGGGCTTCAACGATGTCGACGGCGACGGCGCCATCGCGGGCCAGTTCTGGAACGCCGAAGACGAAGCAGCCGACAAGGGCTGCGAGTGCCGCGTGCGCGCCGACACCATTTGCGACAGCGGCGACGTCAACCGCGCCTGCGCCGAGATCTGTAACGGCATCGACGACGACTGTGATGGCGTGATTGACGAAGAAGCCGACATGGACCTGCCCGGATGCTGGGACGGCGCCCCCGAGCAGCGCCAGGTCGGCATCTGCCGTGATGGCGTGCGCCGGTGCATTGACGGCCGCTTGTCAGAGCAGTGCTTCAGCTCGACGCTGCCCGAGGCGGGCCAGGAGCGCCTGTGCGACAACCGCGACGAAGACTGCGATGGCCGCCTCGATGAGGGCGACGCGCTGACCGACCCAAGCGGGCAAATCCGCGCGGGTGATGAATGCAACACCGGCCTCGACGGCATCTGCGCGTCAGGCCGCCAAGCCTGCGTCACCAATGAGATCCGCTGCGTCGCCACCCAGAACGCCGGGCCCGAGATCTGCAATGGCCTCGATGATGACTGTGACGGCGTCTTCGAGGAGGACACCGACGCTGATGGCGATGGCGTGCCGCGCTGTCGACCGTGCGCCAACGGCGAAGTGCCCAACGCCGAGGGCTTCTGCGCCTTCGACTGCAACGACAGCCCGGCCAACGGGCGCGAGGGCGTCGCCTTCAGCCCGAACATCAACGAGCGCTGCACGGGGGCAGACAACGACTGTGACGGCCGCATCGACGAAGACTTCGTGCTGGTCGATGTGGGCGGGTTTCCCATTGGCCTCAATGGCGAGCGGGTCTTCACGGTCGACAGCCTCATCTACAACCAAATCGACAACTGTGGCGGATGCGGCCTGGAGTGTGTGCGCCCCAATGGATTCGCGAGCT
>JBNMOZ010000571.1:0-4160 GCA_051276005.1 Bradymonadia bacterium
GCGCCTGCTGCAGCCGGTCGATCCCGAGCGCCTGGCCTTCTTCGGTCACTGGCTGCGCACGGCGTATCAGCGCGAAGCGGCTGCGAAGTTCGGCCGCACCGACCCCCGCCAACAGCGCGTCTATCTAGGCTTCGTGACGCTGCACGATCGCCGCGCGGGTGAGCTGGCGTGCCTGCTGCGGTTTGGCGCGAACTTGAGTTGGCGTGACGCCGAGAGCGAGCCCTTCGTCGTGCCGACGTATGCCGATCGCAAGGCGAAGCGGGTCCCCGAGCCGCCGGCGCTGGTCGAGATCACCGCCGACGCGCTGTCGGAGAAGGTGCTGCCGTTTCTCATCGACACCCAGCTGCTCAGCCGCACGCTGGGCGTGGTCGACGAAGAGATCGCCGAGCTGTTCGAGGTGCTGCGCGAAGGCGAGCCGACGCCCGCCGAGGTGGTCGCGACGTTGACGTCGCTGCTCGACGCCGAGGATGGCTGGACGCCCGCTTTGGCGCCCGTGGAGCAGACGCCCACCGACCTGTTCGCGGGCCTGCTCGAGGCGGTGCGGCGTCGGTTGCCGCCGGGCAACATGGCGGCCTATCCGGTGGGGCTGGTCGCGGACGATGGCCAGCTCAACGCGACCTGGCATTTGCAGCGCGAGCTGCTCGACTTGTTGCGCATGCAGCCGGGCACGCCGCCTTGGACCACCGACACGCCGTTGTGGCGGTACCTGGCCGCCGATCCTGAGGCGGTGAGCCTGCGATCGCCCCGCGGCTTGCTCGAGGCGCGGGGCTTGACCGACGGCCAGCTCGACTGCGCGCGCCGCTTCTTGGGCGGCCGACTGACCACGGCCCAGGGCCCGCCCGGCACCGGCAAGACCGACCTGATCCTCAACCTGGCGGCCGACACGCTCATCGACAAGCTGCGCCCGCTCGTCGACGGCAAGGCCATGGGCGCGACGTGGCTGCTGGTGAGCAGCACCAACAACCGCGCGGTCGACAACGTGCTCGACCCCCTGGGCCGCGACATGCCCGACGAGCGGCTGCCGCTGGGCCTGCGCGTGGGCAGCATGGACGTCACGGCCAACCTGGGCATCGAGGCGCTCAACCGCGCGCGCAGCTGGCTGTCGCTGCAATCCAGCGTAGACATCGACGCGAAGTACACCGCGGCGCTGGCCGAGTTCGAAGCCGCGCTGGGCGTGGTCGAGCATGGCATCTCGCCCTACGAGACCGCGCGCGAAGACGCCGAGCGCAAGCTCAGGCTGCAGGCCCGCCGCGCCGAGTTGAGCGAGGCCGAAGACGTCATCGGCACCCCCGAGCAGGTGCAACAGACCCTCGGCCGATTGCGCGCCGTGCATCGGGCCGTCGAAGACGTCGAGCGCATCTCGGAGGCCCGCAGCGACCGGACGCATGGGCGCGCCACCAAGGTCTGGGCCCGCGCCGAGAAGCACCTCGCCAAGTTCACTGAGGCCCTCGCCGAGCTCGCGCTCGGCATCGATTTGCCGCTGCCCGTGCAGCGCGATCCCGAGCAGGACGACGTCGACGACATCAACGACGCTTGGGAAGATGCGGTCACCCAAAGCCTCGACACCATTGAGGACCTACGCGACGTGCTGCTGCGGGCCAAGCGCGGTCATCACGTGGCCCGCCAGCGGGTGCGCATCGACGAAGAGCTGGCGCTGATTCAAGAGAGCGGCACGCTGAGCGATGAGACGCCGCCGCCGCTGGTCGAAGAGAACGCGACGCTCTATGCCGCGGCTTGGCGTCTGCGCGAATGCTGGGTGATCAAGCACGCCAAGCCCATCTCGGGCGCCCTCAAGCGCGCGCATGACCAGCTGGGCCAGCGCAGCAGCCTGCGCACGATCTGCGAGAAGGACACCGACACGACGACCTGGTTGCGCCGGCTGTATCCGGTGCTGGGCTGCACGCTGCTGTCGCTGGGCAACGCGCTGCCCGCCGAGGCCGACAGCATCGAGCGGGTGATCATCGATGAGGCGGGGCAGTGCCATCCGGCCTATGCCGTCGCGGGCTTGATGCGCGCCGAGCGGGCCTTGCTGATCGGCGATGTGCACCAGCTAGAGCCGGTGGTGCGCCTCAAGGCCGCCGACGAGATGCGCGTGCGCCGGGCGGCCAAGATCACCCTCAGTGACATCGAGCTGGAGCCGTATCGGGTGTACTCGGAGCGGCCGTCGTCGGCGCAGGCCGTGGGCGATCGCGCCGTCGTGGATCGCCCGGCGCTGCGCGATCACTTCCGCTGTCAGCCGGCGATCATCAGCGTCAGCGACGCGTTATGCGGCTACAACCTCAAGGTGCACACCCCGCCGCGCGACCTCAGCGGGATCCTGCCGTGGCTCACTGAACCGCTGCTCTTCGCCGACGTGCCCGGTCAGCAGCAGCGGCGCCGCGGCAGCTGGGAGAACCTCGCCGAGGTGGGCGTGGTGATGCGGCTGCTCGAGATCATCTCTCGCGCGGGCTTGTCTTGGGATCAGGTCGCCGTGCTCACGCCCTATGTCGCCCAGCTTGAGACGATCCGCGCCCAGCTGCGGCAGGTCGGGGTGCCGTTGGACGCCGATCGAGGCATGGGCACGCCCAGCCTCGCGCTCTTCGATCAGGGCCGGCTGGCGACGGGCACAGTGCACCGCTTTCAGGGCGGCGAGCGCACCTTGATCCTGTTCTCGACGGTGGTCACGACCAAGCGATCGCTGGGCTTCTTGGATGGGCGGGTCAACCTGCTCAACGTGGCCGTGTCACGCGCCCGCGATCACCTGATCGTGGTGGGGGACGGCGCGACCTTGCGCCAGGGCAAGCTGACGCAGTTGCTGATGGAGCGGGCTGCGCCACTGAAGGGCAGTTGATGCGGCGAGCGGCTCAGTACCAATCTAAGCAGCGCCGATCGACGCAGCACCGATCCACGCAGCGCGGCGCCGTCATCGGTCTGATGCTCTTCGGCCTGCTCTTCTTCGCCGCGGGCCTGGCGGTCATCCTGTTTCTTCCGATGCGCGGCGAGCTGCGGTGTGGCGGCGACCCGCCGATGTGCGTGCTCGAGCGGGGCGGCTTGGCGACGCCTGAGATACGCCAATTTGCGGCGTCAGACATCGCGGGCGCCCGCATTGACGAACGCGAAGACGACGAGGGCACGATGCTGTATCGACCCGTCATCATGCTCAAGAGTGGCGCCCGTGAGCCGCTGCAGGGCGGCTTCAGCAACCTGGGCGATCCGCAGGGCGATACGGCGAAGATTGAGGCATGGCTGGCCGCGCCGAGCGTGCCCTTGACCCTGTCTTCGGGCAGCGCCTGGTTCGCGCTCATCTTTGGTGGGGTCTTCGCGCTGGCCGGCTTTGGCGTGATGCTGCTTGGGTGGGTCAAGGACAGCGACTGAGGGTGCATCTCGCTGGACCGCATCTCGCTGGACCGCATCTCGCTGGACCGCATCTCGCTGGACCGCATCTCGCTGGACCGCATCTCGCTGGACCGCATCGCCCTCAGCCCGCCGGCTGACACCCCGGACACCAATAGAGCCTTCGCCCGGCCTTCAGCATCTTGTGAACCGTCGCGCCGCAGGTCCAACACTCCCGCCCATCCCGCGTGAACACGTGATGGCGGAGTTGCCGTCGGGTCATGCCCGCTGCCTTGAGCTGGGCCACCCGCGCCATGTCGTTGGTCACGCCCTTCTCAACGTACGCTTGCTGGGTCACGTCGACGCTGGCCTTTGCCAGACGGGCCTTCGCGGCGGCATCGAGATCGGTGGGTCGAGTGCTCGGGTGCACCCCGGCGACGAAGAGGATCTCGCTGCGCAGGTAGTTGCCCACCCCCGCGAGGAAGCGCTGATCGAGGTAGAGCGTGGCGACCTGCCGGCGATGAAAGGCCCGGTCTTCGAGCCGCGTTAGAATGCCCGCTGTGTCGATGCCGCCCAGCAAGTCAGGGCCCAGCCGCGACAAGTAGGGATGGATCGCCTCGCCGGCGGCGTCGAGCACCTCGATGTCAGACGCGGAGTACAGCAAGGCGGAGTGCTGGGTGGTGTGAATCGCGGCCCGCAAGCTGCGCTTCGTCTGGGGCAGCGGGCCGCGCTTGCGCGTGACCCAGCGGCCGTAGAGCTGGTGGTGACAGTACAGCGACAGGTCGCCAAACCGCACCAAGAACGCCTTGCCGCGGGTGTCGACGGCTGTCACAACCCGACCGGTGAGG
>JBNMOZ010000572.1:0-4152 GCA_051276005.1 Bradymonadia bacterium
CGCCTGTGGGGATCGGCACCGAGCCGACCTGGACGGCGCTGCTCGACGGACGCAGCGGCATCACGCGGATTACCCGTTTTGATGCGACCGACTATCCGGCGCAGATCGCCGGCGAGGTCGCCGACTTCGATCCCAAGCCATACATCAAGCCGCGCGACATCAAGAAGATGGATCGCTTCATCCAGTTTGCCGTCGTCGCCGCGCGCTTGGCTGCGGATGATGCGGGCATCGAGCCGCTGGCCGATCCCGATCGCACCGGCGTGCTCATCGGCGTGGGTTTGGGCGGGCTTGAGACCCTCGAGGAGGGCTTCGAGGTCGTCAGGACCCGCGGCCCGCGCCGCGTCAGCCCGTTTACCATCCCCAAGCTGATCGCCAACCTCGCGCCGGGTCATGTCTCGATGATGCTGGGCGCCAAGGGCCCCAACCTCTCTAGCGTGAGCGCCTGCGCGACCGGCGCCCACAGCATCGGTGACGCGGCACGGCTCATCGCCTCTGACGACGCCGACGTGGTCATCGCCGGCGGCGCCGAAGCGACGATTACGCGGTTGGGCATCGCCGGCTTCGCCGCCATGCGCGCGCTCTCGACCCGCAATGATGATCCCACCACCGCGAGTCGCCCGTTCGACGCGGGCCGCGACGGTTTCGTGTCGGCCGAGGGGGCGGGGGTCGTCGTGCTCGAAGAGCGCGAGCACGCGGTCAAGCGCGGCGCCCGCATCTACGCCGAGGTCTCGGGATATGGCCAATCATCCGACGCCTACCACATGACCACGCCCAGCCCGGGCGGCGAGGGCGCCCAGAAGGCGATGCTCAAGGCCATGCGCGACGCCGAGTTGCCGCCCGAGGCGATCGGCTACATCAACGCCCATGGCACCTCGACCTCGTATGGTGACGCCATCGAGAGCAAGGCCATCCGATCGGTCTTCGGCGCACACGCTGACAAACTCTGGGTCAGCAGCACCAAGTCGATGACCGGGCATATGCTCGGCGCCGCTGGGGCGGTTGAAGCCGCGGTCTGTGCGCTCGCCTTGTATCGCGGTCAGGTGCCGCCGACGACGAACCAATTCGAATCCGACCCGCAGTGCACCCTCGACTATGTGGCCAACACGGCCCGCGAGAAGCGCCTCGACGCCGTATTGTCGAACAGCTTCGGCTTCGGTGGGACCAACGTCAGCCTCCTGTTCACGCGGGCCTGAGGGCCTCAGATGAAGACTACGAGGGCTTGAGATGAAGACCGTTCTCATCGCGTCGGATCACGCCGGCTTCGACCTCAAAGAAGACCTGATCCGTGCTCTGCGCGCGCGCAGCGACGTGCAGGTCGTCGATCTCGGGCCGGCGACGGCCGATCGGGTCGACTACCCCGACTTCGCTGCTAAGCTCGCGCGCCAGGTGGTCTGCGGCGATGGCGACTATGGCGTCTTGGTGTGTGGCAGCGGTATTGGCATGTCCATCGCGGCCAACAAGGTGGCAGGCGCACGCGCTGCGCTTGTGCACGACGCGCTGACAGCCCGGCTGGCCCGACGGCATAACGATGCTCGAATCGTTTGCGTGGGCAGCCGAACGATGGGGGTCCTGATGGCGCATTCGGCCGTTGACGCCTTCCTGGATGCAGAGTTCGAAGGCGGGCGCCACGCCGACCGCGTCGCCAAGATCCACGCCGTCGAAGGCTGATCGCCTCTGCGATCATGCTCGCCCGTCGCGCAGTTGAGAGGAGCCACGAGTGCAATGCCCGTTCTGCGGATCTGAGAGCACGCGGGTGGTCGACTCTCGCTATGTGCGCGACCAGAACGCCACGCGCCGTCGTCGGCTCTGCGGTGCGTGCGAGCGTCGCTTCACCACCTATGAGCGCATCGAAATGCGGCTGCCGACGGTGGTCAAGCGTGACGGACGGCGCGAGGCTTTCGACATCAACAAGATTCGCACTGGGGTCTCGGTGGCCTGCAGCAAGCGGCCCATCACGGGCCCGCAGATCGAGGCCGTTCTGGGCAATATCGAGCGCCATTTCATGGATCGCAACGAGCGCGAGGTCTCGGCCGAACGGGTCGGCAAGGTGGTGCTGCGGCATCTACGCGGGCTCGACGAGGTCGCCTACGTGCGCTTTGCCTCGGTCTACCGAGAGTTCAGCGACGTGCGCCAGTTTTTGACCGAACTCGATGGCCTGCAGGCTGCGGGTGAGGCCGGCTGATCGTGGACGTTCACGACGCATTCATGGCCTCTGCCGTGCGCCGCGCTCGCCGCGCTCGGCATCGCACCAGCCCCAACCCCAAGGTTGGCTGTGTGATCGTCGCCGACGGGCAGATCGTTGGCGCTGGCGTGACTCGGCCACACCCGGGCGCACACGCTGAGGTCGTCGCGCTGCGCGCTGCCGGTGCGCGTGCGCGTGGGGCCGATATGTACGTCACGCTCGAGCCCTGCTGCCATCACGGTCGCACCCCCCCTTGCACTGACGCAGTGGTCAAAGCCGGCATCGCGCGGGTCTTTGTCGGCGTGACGGACCCCAATCCCCTGGTCGGGGGCCGAGGTGTTGAGCAACTGCGCGCCGCAGGCATCGTGGTTGAGAACGGCGTGTTGGGCGAGGCCTGTGCCGACGCGCACGCGCCGTTCTTCCGCTTCATTACGGCTGGGCGCCCCTGGGTCATGCTCAAGGCAGCGGTGACCTTGGATGGTCGCATCGCCACCGCAGACGGCGACTCGAAGTGGATCACGGGCGCCAAGGCCCGCGCCGATGTGCACCGCCTGCGCGCCAGCGTGGACGCCGTGATGGTGGGCGCAGCCACCGCGCTGGCCGATGATCCGCGCCTGACCGTGCGGCATGTCAAAGGGCCCGATCCGCGCGCGGTGCTGGCCGACTCGACGTTGCGCGTGCCGCCCACGGGCCAGCTGTTTCGGCCCGGGACGATCGTGTTGCATGGGCCGCATGCACCCGCGGATCGACGCGCAGCGGTCGCCGCGTCCGGTGCGACGCCCATCGAGGTCGCGCTCGGCGACGGTGGCCTCGATCCGGCCGCGATGCTCTCAGCGCTGGCGGCCGAGCAGGTCGTATCGCTGATGATCGAGGGCGGCGGCCGCCTGCATGGCGCGTTCTTGGGCGCCGACTTCGTTGATGAAGCCTGCATCTATATCGCGCCCCGGTTCATCGGTCGGGGGCGGCCTGTCGTTGACCTGCCGTCGACGCCGACGATCAGCGCCGGCTGGCAACTCGTTGAGCCCAGCGTGCTGCGACTCGGCGACGATCTGAGAATGCGCGGACGGATCGCGCGGCCTGAGGAGGCGGCATGTTTACCGGACTGATCGAAGCTGAGGGCACCGTTCGACGCTTTGAGCGCCGTGGCCCGGGGGCGCAGATTACCCTCGCGGCGCCCCCTGAGATGGTGGCCGAGTTGGTCCTGGGCGAGAGCGTCGCGTGCGACGGCGCGTGCTTGACGGTCACCCATGCGGGGGGGCGCGAGTTCACCGTCGATGCCTCGTCCGAGACCCTTCAGCGCACGACGCTGGGCGAGCGCAAGATCGGCGATCGGCTGCATCTGGAGCGGGCGCTGCGCCTGGGTGATCGCCTGGGCGGGCACATGGTGGCCGGACATATCGACGCCACCGGGCGCGTCCTGCGGCGCCAGGCGGTTGGGCGATCGCTGGCGGTCTGGTTCTCGGCGCCCCCCGAAGTGTCGCGCTACCTGGTCTCGAAGGGCTCCATCGCCATCGATGGCGTGAGCCTCACGGTCAACGGCGTCGACCCCCAAGGCTTCGACGTCGTGCTGATCCCCCATACGCAAGGCGTGGTACACCTCGCCGAGAAACCGGTCGGCGCGCGGGTCAACCTCGAAGCCGACATCATTGGCAAATACGTCGAGCGCCTGATGGGCGGCCGCAGCGGAGGCGTCGACATGACGACGCTGGCCCGCGCAGGCTTCCTGGACCGGCGATAGGGAGCAGCACCATGAACCGAAATGATTCTGAGGTCGTCGAGCGCGTTCAGCGTGGGTTGGACGACATCGCGAACGGCAAGATGGTCATCCTGGTCGACGACGAGGATCGCGAGAATGAGGGCGATCTGGTCATGGCGGCCGAGCTCGTCACGCCGGCCGCGATCAACTTCATGGCGGTGCACGGCCGCGGGCTCATCTGCTTGTCGCTGAGCCCCGAGAAGTGTGACGCCCT
>JBNMOZ010000573.1:0-4149 GCA_051276005.1 Bradymonadia bacterium
CGCAAGCGGCTGCATTGAAGACAACAACTCGAAGTCTGAGCTGAGCGACTCGGCGATGACCGACGACGCTGGCCGCGCGGATGGCAGCGCGGCCGGTGGCCAGGGTGGCGAAGGCGCCGGCGGTGAAGGTGCTGCGGGCGGCGAAGGTGCTGCGGGCGGCGAAGGTGCTGCGGGCGGCGTCGGCGGCGAAGGCGGCGGCGTCGGCGGCGAGGGCGGCGGCGTCGATGCTGGTGTCGGCGGTGAAGGCGGCGGCGCCGATGCTGGTGCCGGCGGCGAAGGCGGCGAAGGCGGCGAAGGCGGCATGATGCCCCCACCCGATCGCGACGGTGACGGCGTCTCGGACGACGAGGACAACTGCCCCGACACCCCCAACCCCGACCAGATTGACGAAGACGGCAATGGCGTTGGCGATCTCTGCGACGGCCCCCCAGGCGACCTCGACAACGACGGCGTGCCCGATGACGACGACAACTGTCGGTTTATCGCCAACAACTCCCAGCGCGACCAGGACGACGACGGCATCGGTGATGCCTGCGACAGCTGTCCCGAGCAGGCCAACCCCGATCAGGACGACGCGATTTGTCGCGATACTGACGAGGATGGCGTGCGCGACGTCGACGACAACTGCCCCGAGGTCGGCAACGGCGGCCAAGCGGACGGCGACGATGATGGCGTTGGCAATGCCTGTGACAACTGCCCCGAGACCGCGAACGCGGATCAGGGCGACGACAACGGCAACGGCATCGGCGATGCGTGTGATCTGGACGGCCGCGACGTCGATCTGGATGGCGTGATCGACGACGCCGACAACTGCCCGATGAACGCCAACAACAATCAGGCCGATCGTGACGATGATGGCTTCGGCGACGTTTGCGACAACTGCATCGACGAGCCCAATAACGACCAGGCCGACGAAGACATGGACGGCATCGGCGACGCCTGCCCCGACAACGATCGGGATGGCGACGACATCGCCGACTTGGCCGACAACTGCCCCGACACGCCCAACGGCGGTCAGGCAGACAACGACGATGATGGCGTGGGCAATGCCTGCGACAACTGCGACAACGACGCCAACAACGATCAGGCCGACGTCGATCGCGATGGCCAGGGCGACGCCTGCGACGACCTGCTCCCGCGCGCGTTCATCGTACTCAACTGGGGCGACGCGACCCTCGACTTCGACCTGCACATGCTGCATCCGCGCGGCGAGTACTTCAGCCGCTCGCTGGACTGCTGGCCGGGCAACCGCACCGAGGGCGACTGGTGCAACCTGGGCCATCGCGGCGACGCGCGAGGCGGAAACGGTACTGAAGAGCAGATTCGGATGACCGACCCCCCCGCCGGCCTCTACACGGTCGCGGTCGACCTGTTTGCTGGCGAGGACGCGACCCAAGGCGGCGCCGAAGTGACCTTCTACTGCGGCGATAATGAGCCGGTGGTCTTCGGCCCGCGCCAGCTGCGCAGCGCCAGCCGGGCCAACCGCAACCTGTGGGAGATCTTCCGCTTCAACCCCGAGGACTGCTCGGTGGTCGAGCTTGAAGAGGTGCGCAACATGGAGTGCGAGAACGGCACGAGCTGCGTTTGTGCTGACTGCGACGCCGGCGTCTGCGCCCCGCGTAACTGCGCGGACGGCCTGCCCTGCGACGAGGTCACGGGCGAATGCGTGGATCCCTGCGCCGACCTGGACTGCGCTGAAGGCGAGCTGTGCGATCCCAACGCGGGTGCCTGCCAGACCCCCGCTCAGGTCGCGTGCAGCGAATGCGGTGACGCCTCGGACTGTGCGTTGGGTGCCTACTGCCTCAACTACTTCCGCGCCGGCGCACGCTTGTGCGGCGCCCCCTGCGCAGACGACGACGACTGCCCAGACGGGTCCGAATGCGACCAGATCGATCGCGAAGGCCAGCGGGTCCGGGCGTGCGTGTTGCCCAACAACCGCGATGACATTGAGGACTTCTGCGCGGAGCGACCGTGCGAAGGCGTGGAGTGCGACGGCGAAGAAGTTTGCAACCCCGACGACGGTGCGTGCGTCGAGTGCGTTGATGACGACCAATGTGGAGACCAGTTCTGCATCGACAACGCCTGCGTGGCTGCCGGCGGCGAGGACCGTGAGGCCAGCCCCCCCGCGATGGGCAACAACCCCCCACCGTGTGAGGATCAGGACGACTGCACCGCCGATGAGAACTGCATCGAGACCTTCATCGGCTCGTTCTGCATGCTCGATTGTCGCGCAGACGTCGTGCGCTGCCCCGGCGACTACTTCTGCTGCGACGCGCGCGGGCTGGCGCAGGACTACTGCTTGCCCGACGACAGCGACGCTGCGGTGATCTGCCGCTAGATCTTCCCCCCGAGCCCGGACGACTGACCCCCTTTGGTTGGCCGGGCTCACCCTTCGTGCCTCGCACGTCGGCCTCTCCCCCCCGTCCCGAGCGGTCAGTCCCCCCAGATTGCGACTGCTCGGGCCCACCCGCTTCGTATTGAAGCGGCGCAGAGTCGACGCCCAGCCCCGCGAAATTCTTGCCGTATGCACCACGCACCTCGACGCGCCGTGTGCACCCGACTGCGATGCCGTCAGGCGGGCCGCATCGCGGTCTGTGGTTGCGTTGGACGAGAGATGAGTTGGGGACACCGCGGGTCAGTGCGCCCGCAGGCGACCTACTCGAGGGGGAGGACCTGCTCAAGATAGGTGCGGTTGCCTTGGAGCCACATGCCATGGCTGTCGGGCTCGACCTCGGCGCGCTCCTCGAACGGACGATCCGCGCCGCAGTCCATGATCTGACGCGGCCCGGGCGGGTTGTGGTACTGCCCGCAGCCAATCACGCGGGTCAGGCCCAGCGAATGGCCGATCTCGTGGGTGATCGTGTTGCCGATGAGGTTGCCCAGCGTGCGAATCGCGCGCTCGATCACTGCGTCGCGCCCTCCACCGGGGAACTCGTCGCTCGAGACCGGCTGGTCAACGACCGGATCGAAGATCTCGTCGAAGATCACGCTGGCCAGCGGGTTGTCGCCAATGCGTGGGCTCAACTGCCGAAAGGACTCAACGAAGACCCCGCCGAACGCGCCATTGCTGTCGGCGTTCTGCCCGGCCAGGTTGTCGTCGAGGCGCGTATTGCACGTGTCGAGGCCGGTGGTGTTGTCGAGCCCGAAGAGGCCCTGCGCGTTGGGATCGGGGCCGCCGATTTCGACGGTGCTGTACTCTAGGAAGTCCGTCGGCGACTGGGCCTGCACCACGAGGTTGAAGCCGGCGTAGTCGCGCCGAATCACCTCGAAGACGCGGTCTTTGACCGGGCCGCTCACGTTGCGCAGGCCGAAAAGACGCAATGAGTCGGTGAAGGCCGGTAGGAACTTGAGGTGTACGACCTGACGGGTCGGGAGCACCTCGAAGACCAGGGGCGACGGGGTGCCATCGATTTGCTGGTCGCCGTAGGTGATGAGCGGCGTCACGGTGCCGTCGAGCACACCAGGGAACCCACCGAACTCGTCGCTCCGACATGTATTTCGGTCAAAATCAGTGGGGCGCAGGCTGAAGATCAACTCGGTCCCGCTGCGCCACGTCGGGCTGATCTCGATGCCGCCTGGCGGGGTCGGCACCATCAACCCCTGGGGCGTCGCCAGCGTGCCTTCGAGGCGAAAGCTGGTCAGGCCGCCATACTCGCCGCCCACGAACCCCTGCCCACGGATGACGATGGCCTGCCCGCGGCTCGCAGCGCGGGGGGAGACATCTTCGATGAAGGGCTGGAGCAGATCGAACCGGACATCGACCGCTTCGCCCTGGGTGCGCCCACCCGTGCTGGCCAGGTTGGCGAGCACCAGCGTGCCTTCGAAGCGACCCGGCGCGATGCCGACCCACGCCGGGTCGAAGATGAACTGCACCGCGTCGCGATCCCAGTTCGCAGGGTCGATGGCCTCGGCGGCGATGTCTTGCAGGTCGACCGGCTGGGCGAAGCCACCGTCGGGGGTGAACTCGCCGCGCAGCGCCGCCACGGTGACGCCCTCATCAGCATTGAGGAAACCCGAGCCGCGGATCACGAAGGGGCTGGCCGGATAGACGGCGGAGGCCGTCAGGCTTACTTGCGGCGTCAGCCCGCTGGAGACCTCGGCCTCGAGGGCGATGCTCGCCTGGCCAACGGCTTCGCGCAGGCGCGCTTC
>JBNMOZ010000574.1:0-4136 GCA_051276005.1 Bradymonadia bacterium
TGCTCAGCGCCACCCAACTCGCGAGCCAGCTGAGGAACTCCTCAGGCGCCTCGAGCGGATCGAAGTAGGTGGGGATGCGGTCGATGCGGCGCTGAACGTCGGCGTAGATATGATCGAAGATGCACAGGAATTGGCGCAGAAAGTGGCCGCCCGCGGCGTCGCCCTTCTGGAACACCTGGGGCAGATGATGCAGCAGGCTCTTGCGACAGACGACCAGCCGCACGGGCTCGTCGACCCCGGCCAGCGATCCCGCGACCGGCTCTTGACCGATGATCTCGTCGTCGGGCCGATAGGCCTCGGCGTAGATCAGGTCGACCCGTTTCACGTCGTATCCTGCGTTGCGCAGCATCAACATGGCGTTGTCCAACAGGATGCCGCGCACGTCGGGCATGCGCACGGTGCGGCGTTGGATCTCGCGGGGTTCGCGCATCTAGCGGCTCTCCGCGGAGGTGTTGCCAAATTGTCCGTCGACAGCCACTACCGAAACTGCTCGCGCGGCTTCTCGACGATGTTCACATCGACCAGGTGCACGAGCTGATCGTCGGCCACCTTGACGTGCTCGACGTCTCCGCGCGCGTCTTCGTCGTGCAGGCGAATACGATGCACCACGTCGACGCCTTCGACGTCTTCGATCACGTGGTACAGGTCGAGCTTGAGCACGTTGCGTCCGAAGGCCCAGCCCTCGCTGTCGCGCCCGCCGATGAGCGGATGCAGGAAGGTGCGCAGCCGCTCGTCGACCGCCTTGCGCATGGCCTCCGAGCTGCTCGAGTTGGTGCGAATGACCTCGACGTTGATGCTGATCTCGGCGTAGCGCGGTCGGGCGACATGCACCTTGGTGCTGATCAGCCGACGCTCGTCGAGGAAGTGCTTCACGCGCCGCAGCAGCTCGGTCGACGGCACCGGCTTGATGGTCAAGTCGCGGCGTCGTGCGTCCTGCTTGGGCACGACGATGACCGTCACTTCACCCTCGCGGCCGATGGTGTTGAGGCACTTGGCGCGGGCGATGCCGTTGCTGGCCTCCATCGTCAGCCACTCGAAGTCCTCGGCCGTGACCGCGCGGTTGCGGCTCTTGATCACGTGCGGGCCGCGCACCTTGGCCTCGTCGACCGTCTCCTGATCGCTGCCACCGGCGGCCGGGAACGGGTTGTAGACCGTATCGACGTGGGCGACCGTGCGCCGCAAAGACGTGACCATGCCGGCCGTGACGTTGCCGCGGGCCCCGCCGCCGATGCGGTAGGTCTCGGCCATGACGTTGGCGCTGCCCGCACCGGGGATGAGCCCCTTCTTGCCGTCACCGAACTTGATGGCGCCGCGCAGCCGGTCGACCACGTAGTGCCGGGAGCGCGCGGTGGACTCGTACAGGCTGTCGACCTCGGTCCAGCGCACCCAATAGCCGCCGCGCCGAGCCTCGCGGATCGCGTCCTCGCCCTGCCGGGCCTTGACCTCGATCAGCTCATCGCCGGTCGGCGCCTCGCGCTCGCGCACCAAAACCGACTGCCCCTCGAGCAGCGGTCCACGGGCAAACGTAAAGCTCTGGTTCGGGGTGCCATCGGAGCTGCCGAGCTGCTCTTCGGTGATGGTCGTCTGGTGATGCGCATACACCGTGTTGAGCAGGATGTGAGTGACCCGCGGCATCTGGTGATAGCCGCCCATCTCAAGCCGCGCGCGCATCCAATGCGCCGCCACGCCGAAGCGCTTGGACGGCTTGAGATCCTCAGGGCCGACGAAGCGCAGGAACCCGCTCTCGGTGAACGCCCGCGTCTCGTCCTGGGGCGTAAGATCGCTCCAGTTGCGGCCGTTCCAGTACTCCCAGACGACCCGCTGCTCGGCCGCCAGGGCCTTGTCGCGCTCGGCGTAATAGTCCGACAAATACTCGGAGTGGCGCCGGTCGGCTTCGATCGACGTCTTCTCACTCATCTGGAAGAAGACGCACACCGGATCGTTGGGGAACGCATGCTCGAACGCGAGGTACAGCGTCGGGCTGTCCTCTTCGCTCGGCTCGAACGCCTGGAACACCTTGAGGGGCGTACGGGCGGTCAGCGAATGGTTGAAGTATGTGAAATCATTGTAGGTCAGCACGTGCGTCGTCGGGCTCTCGAGCTCCGAATAGCGCAGCGTGACCGACCGCAACCACGGCGGCCGCAAGGGGCGCTCGTCGCGCCACTGCCAGCGATCGCCGTCGAGCTCGTACTGCCCGGCCAGGCCGTAGTCGCCGTCTTCAATGCGCGCGCGGATCCACACGCCTTCTTCGCCGTTGACCTCGGTGGTCGCCATGTCGCCGGGCATGCGAAACCGCACTTCGCCGCTGACGGTGAACGCCTCGGTCTCGTCGTGGAAGTCGAAGGACTCGTCGCTCACCGAGCCTTCCAAGGTGCAGCGCCCGATGGTCTTCCAGGTCTTGCCGTTGTAGTACTCCCACGCGATGCGCAGGTCTTCGGAGGGCTGCGACGGATCCTTGAGCTTGGCCTCGGCCAGCAGCACGCCGATGCGCACCAGCGAGCCCGCAAGGGTCGGCAGCGCTTCGGGCAGCAGATAGAAGGCGTTGTCGGGGACCGGCTCCTTGCCGAAGGGCGCGAAGGGGCGCAGCAGGTCGACCGTCAGGTACACGCCAGCGTCGACGTTGGTGTACGCCGCGACCGGGGCCATGCCTTCGCCGAGCACCTCGACGCGCGCGACGATGGAGTCGATGTTGGTCTCATGCGCGTCGGGCGGGGTCTCGACCAGCCGACCGCGGATCCAGCGGGCGGTGACGCCGTCGACCTCGGTCTCTTCGATCACGTCGATGCCTGCGAAGGCCACCGCGCCGTCTTCGACCTGCGTCGGCGAGCGATCAAGCTCACGCCAGCGGCGCCCGTTCCAGTACTCCCACTCGAGCAGATCGACGACGGCGAGGGTGCCCGCCGACTCGATGCGCACGACGAGCAATGCGTCTTCGCCCACCTGCTCGAAGCGCGGATCGCCCAAATACAGGCTGCGCTCGATGTGGTTGACCCCGCCGAAGATCTCGAAGCCCTCGTGGCGGCGCCCGTCGATGAACGGCGTCTGGTCGGCGTATTCTTCGCTGACCTGGGTGAAGCAGCGGACGATGCGGTTGTCGATGACCAGCGCGTCGTCCTGGGTCTCGAAGACGACCGGCTCGTCTTTGCCCTTGGCTTGCGTCGCGACCGGGGTGCCCTTGGTGACCCAGGTCGGCGGCGCCTTGGGCACCAGATCGAAGCGCATGAGCGTGCGGGCCGGCTGAGGCGGCTGCAGGCGCACGCCCATCATGCTCAAGAAGGCGACGAAGTTCTTATCGGTGACCTTGTTGAGCCGATAGATGGCCATCTCGGTCATCCACGCGAACAGCTCGATCAGCGTCACGCCCGGATCGGACGGGTTGAAGTTCGTCCATTCGGGGCAGTACTGCGGGATGAGGCGCAGCGCCTCCTCGACGAGATCGCGATGAGTTCGATCGTCGAGATTGGGCACTGGGATCATTGATCCTCCTCTTGTCGCAGGAAGAACGGATAGACCAAGTTGTAGAAGGAGTTGGTCGCGCGGATGGAGTAGCTGATCTCGAGCGTCAAGCGGTTGGCCTGGTAGGGATCGGCATTGCAGTCGACCTCGATCTCGCGAATGCGCGGCTCGAACTTCTTGAGGGCCTCCTGGGCGAAGTAGGAGACCAGATTGCGAGTATGCGCGTTGTTCGGGGCGAACAGCAGATCATGGATGCGGCAACCGAAGATCGGGCGATAAATCCGCTCGCCGGGCGCGGTGCCCAGGACGATGCGAATGCACTCCTCGATGTTGGCCTCGTAGGCCGACATGTTCAGCCCACCCGTGCCATCGACGTGAAACGGAAAAGCGATGCCCTTGCCGAGGAAGCTACGACTCAACCGACCCTGCCTTCAAAGCCTTCGCCGCACTGCTCACAGCGCACGCGAATGAACGGCCGCTGCGTGGTGATGTCGGTGAGCGGCTCGCTGCAAAACGGACATCGGTGATTACTGAGGCGGCCGTTGTGGATGGCGGTGATGATGTCCATCCAGATGCTCATGCCCTCAACGCTGCCGGCGCCAGCAGGCAGCTTCCACTCCCAGTCGACGCGCTCGGCTGGTGCTTTCGCGGTCGGCGCCTTCGCGACCGGCTTTGCGTTC
>JBNMOZ010000575.1:0-4132 GCA_051276005.1 Bradymonadia bacterium
CGATCCATACAGCATCAGAATCTTCGGCGGGTCCAGGCGGATCGCGACCGGCGGGAACTCTGGGCGAGCGAGCGGTGGCGGGGTCTGGTCGGGCATGGGCCTCTCTCAGGTGGACGGGTCTCGGGTAGACGGGTCTCGGGTGGACGGGTCTCAGGTAGACGGGTCTCAGGTAGACGACGACGGCGCGGTCGGGAACCAGCGCTGGGTGCGGTTGGCGAAGGCGACCAGCGACAGCATCACCGGCACCTCGATGAGCACCCCGACCACCGTCGCCAGCGCTGCGCCCGAGGCCAGGCCGAACACGCTGATGGCCACGGCGACCGCCAACTCGAAGAAGTTCGACGTGCCGATCATGGCGGCGGGCGCGGCGATGTTGAAGGGCAGCTTGAGCACCCGCGCCAGGCCATATGCGATGGCGAAGATGCCGTAGCTCTGGATCAGCAGCGGCACGGCGATGAGGGCCACCCGCTCGGGCTGCGCGACGATGGTCTCGGCCTGAAACCCAAACAGCAACCCGACCGTGAGCAGCAGCCCGACGATCGAGATGGGCTTGATGGCGGTCGCGAGCCGCTCGATGGCCTCGGCCCCGCCCCCGTTCGACCCCATGAGCCGGCGACGGGTCAGCATGCCCGCGCCCAGCGGCACGATGATGAAGACCACCACCGACGCCACCAGGGTCTCCCAGGGCACCGTCAGACCGGTGACGCCCAGCAAAAGCCCGGCGATGGGCGCGAAGGCGAAGACGAGGATGACGTCGTTCACCGACACCTGAATGAGGGTGTAGTTGGCGTCGCCGTTGGTCAGATGACTCCACACGAAGACCATCGCGGTGCAGGGCGCGACGCCCAAAAGGATCATGCCCGCGATGTATTGCTGCGCGTCGGCAGCGGGCACCAGATCGGCGAAGACATGCTCGAAGAAGAGCACCCCCAGCCCGGCCATCGTAAACGGCTTGATCAGCCAATTGACGACCAGCGTCAACGCGAGCCCACGCGGCTGCGTGCGCACCTGGGTGAAGCAGGACGGGTCTACCTTGAGCATCATCGGATAGACCATCAGCCAGATGAGCACCGCCACCACCAGGTTGACCCGCGCCCATTCAAGCTGAGCGACGGCCTCGAAGACACCCGGGACGACCAGCCCGAGCCCGACGCCCGCCGCGATGGCGAGGGCGACCCAGAGCGTCAGGAAGCGTTCAAAGGTGCCCATCGGGAGGTCCTGTGGTGAGGGCGCGACGCGGGCGGCGTCAGCGCTGTTCATCTCGTCTGCGGGCTCTATCGTTGATTTACGATGAAGTGGCGCCGTTGGTCAAGCCGACACGCCGACGCGCCGCCTCACATCGCATGCAGCGCGCACGATCTCTCGGCCATGCGCGGCGTGATCGCTCGGCGCGGGGCGATCGCTCCGCGCCGACGGCGTGCACCGACAGGCGCCGTCTTCGACAGGCGTTCGATAGGCCATCGAGCGTGCCAGCCCGTCGCGCGCGCCATTATGGCATCCTCCCCGTCTTCGAAAAGGGAGAGACGACCATGTATTCGACGACAAGATACCTCGCGGCCTGCGCCATCCTGACACTGGGCTGTGACGACGGGACGTCGACTGGGGCGCCGTCATCGGTCGACGCGGCCACCGATGCCCAGGCGACTGACGCGAGTGCCATCGACGCCACGGCGCTGGATGCATCCGGTGACGCGCGGGTCATCGACGCCCAGATGGACGCCGAGGCGAGCGATGGTGGGGTGTTCAGGGACGACGCAGCGCCGATGACCGATCCCGATGTGGGCTTGGCGCCCGACGGCGCGCTGCCCGCCGACATGGGGATGGGCGAGCGCGAATTCTTGGGGACCTATCCCATCGACGCCGAGTTCACCGAGGGCGGCGCCTACGATCCGGTCGAACACGCCTTCTATGCCAGCAGCCTCGCCAGCGGCGGCGTGTATCGCATCGACGCCCAGACCGGCGCCCAGGCGACCCTGTATGAGCCCGCCGAAGCCGTGCCCGCTGAGCCGGGGGTCTGGTGGACGCTGGGCATGGCCGTCGATGTGGTCGATCACATGCTCTACGTCTGCGCCATGGACGATCGTCGCGATCTCGATGAGGCCAATGACTACGCCGGCTACCTGTGGGGCTTCGACCTGCAGACCCAAGAGCGGGTCATCACGATCCCGCTGTCGGACGCCGCGCCCGGGGCCACCTGCACCGATGTGGCGCTGGGCGAGAACGGTCGCGTCTTCATCAACGATCGCGAGAACCCGCGGCTGTACGTGTACTCGCCTGAGCGCGGGGTCTCGTTGCTGGTTGAAGACGATGAGCTGTCGGGCCGCGTGGTCGGCCAGAACGCCCTGGTGGTCCTGCCCGATCAGTCCGCGATCCTGAGCCTGATTTACCTGCCCTCGAGGCTTGTCCGCGTGAGCCTGCCCGACTTGGTCGTGACCGAGGTCGAGATCAACGGCGACTTCTTCGACGGCTTGCCAGCGTTGAGCGGCGCCGATGGAATGGTGCTCACCGAGGACGGTTTGCTGGTGATGTTCACCAGCCAACTCAATCGTCTGCGCCCGGTGCTCGCCGACTGGAGCAGCGCAGAATCGACCACCATCGACGTGCCGGGGGGCATGACCGACGTCGTCCATACCCCGGGCGGCGACTATTTGCTCAACGGGCAAGCGGTGGATTTTGCGCTGGGACGCGATCCGAGTCCGGCCCAACTGGTCCGATTCGAAGGGGATCTTTAAGTCGGGGGGCGCGACCGCGTCCGAATAAAAAAAGGCCCAGACTCGAAAGTCTGGGCCTTAGCTCCGGCAACAGGACTTGAACCTGTGACAAGTCGGTTAACAGCCGACTGCTCTACCAACTGAGCTATGCCGGATCAACAGCTCGTGGCGAGGGATACTGCCGATCGAATCCCGTCTCGTCAATGCCAAAAATGAAGTGTCGCCGAGGATGCGGTTCGCGCAGTGAACCATTATGCTCAGTAAGCAGACTAGGAGAGCCTGTCGATGAGTGTGCGATCCGATCCACCGCAGCCGGCAGCCCCGGTCGATTCGACACCTTCGATCGCTCTGGGTGCGGCGGCAGGCGACGAATCGGGGCTCATCGAATTGCCAACGCTCGAGGTGCCCGCGCCGGTCGTTGGTCCGGCGTCGCGAGATGATTCGGGCCTGATCGATCTGACGGGTGAGTTCTCTGTGCGGCCCATGCGTGCCGCGATG
Organism: Bradymonadia bacterium; assembly: GCA_051276005.1. Taxonomy (GTDB): domain Bacteria; phylum Myxococcota_A; class Bradymonadia; order UBA7976; family UBA1532; genus JBNMOZ01. The sequence continues at coordinate 3,210 of JBNMOZ010000575.1, forward strand.
ACGCCGCCGCCGCCGCCCCCTGGCTTCGAGGCGTCATCTTTGGTGACGCCGGCACCCGAGCCTAGTGGGCGCGAGCGTCTGGGCTACTGGCTGGCAGTCGCGGGTGGCGCTCTGTTGCTGCTGGCCGCGACCATCACCTTGACGTGGTTGTTCTTGCGCGACGATCCCGCCGTGGATTCGCCACCGCCTGCGGTCGCTCTCAACTCGATGCCCGTGCCGAAGGCGTCGCCAGCCATGGCGCCAAAGACGACGGCGGCCAGCGCGCCCGTGTCTGAGGCGCCGGCGTCGGTGGCGAGCGCAATGCCGGTCACCGAAGTCGCCGCGTCGCCCGTGTCTGAAGCGCCGGCGTCGGTGGCGAGCGCAATGCCCGTCACTCAAGTCGCCGCGTCGCCCGTGTCTGAAGCGCCGGCGTCGGTGGCGAGCGCAATGCCCGTCACTCAAGTCGCCGCGTCGCCCGGGGCACCCAAGACACAGACACCCGCGTCGGTGGCCAGCGCTGCCGTGGCGAGCGCAGCGCCCGAGACGCAAGCACCCGCAGCGCCGGTGACCGAAGCGCCGGCGTCGGTCGCCAGCGCGGCCCCTGAGACGGCCGCGCCGGTGGCGGCTCCCACCGCATCACCCGCCTCGATGGCACAGGTCGCGCCGGCCACCGAAGCCGCAACGCCCCCCGCGTCTGTGACGTTGGCCAAGACGACGGCGCCGATCGCGAAGGAAGCGGTGAAGGCGTCGGCGCCGGTCGCGAAGAAGACCCCCGCAGCGACGAAGACCCCCGCAGCGAAGAAGACCCCCGCAGCGAAGAAGACCCCCGCAGCGAAGAAGACCCCCGCAGCGAAGAAGACCCGAGCGCCCACCCGCAAGGCGCTGGCGGTCGCAGACGTCCGTTCGGTGGTGCAGCGCTCGGTGCCCAAGGTCCGCAAATGCGC
>JBNMOZ010000576.1:0-4118 GCA_051276005.1 Bradymonadia bacterium
CCGAGCCCCTGCAGATCGACCATGTGCAAGGCATCCAGCGCTGCGAAATGCCGCCGCTCGACGCCCTTTCGATCGGTGGAGACGATGGCGTAGCCGAGCGTCCGCCCGCCGGTCAGCTTGGCGGGCACGTTAGCCCGGTAATCGCTCGAGCCAGACCGCTCGAAGGGCATGACATGTGTCGAGCCGTCCGCGGCACGCACGATGAGCGACAGGTCGGCGAGCAGCCCCTCGTTCTGCACCCGTACGTTGATGCCGAACGCACGATCCGCGCGTGTCTGGTTGACCGGCGTGTGCAGAACGACGGGCTCAAGGACAGTCATCGACACCTGCGCTGTCGTGGCCGGGGCCTTCGCCGCCGCGCTGTCCGGGGCCTTCGCCGCCGCGCTGTCCGGGGCCTTCCCCGCCGCGCTCTCTGGGGCCTTCGCCGCCGCGCTCTCTGGGGCCTTCGCCGCCGCGCTCTCTGGCTGTGCAGGCGGCGCAGCCGTTGGGGCCTGCGCCCAGGCAAGGCCCGGCAGGCCAAGGCAGACAATCAGATGAGTCAATCTACGCATGCCTTACTCCCAGTCGAAAGCGAGGCCACCACCGACGGTGTAGCCATAATGTTTGATGGTTCGCGCGTTGAGGCCAAGCTCGCCACGCAGCGTCAGCCAGTCTGTCGCCTGCCAACCGACCGTGCCCGTGCCGCGTGCGCCGTAGTCTGCGCTGACGGGCAGGTTGGTGGCCTCGATGGCCGCTGTGAACGGGACAGTGTCCGAGATATGCGCGTGGAACTCCGCGAAGTAGCGACTGCCCAAGCTCTCGACGACGCTCAGGCCGGCGATGAGGTAGGTCGCTTCGTCGTCTCCGACGCGCAGATGCGCCTGCGCGCCTGACTTCGAGCTTGACGCGTTGCCCTCTTCGCTGCGCCGGTTGCCGCGGATGATTCGGACGCCCAATCCCAAAAGCGGGACGAACTCGAACTCCATCGCGGCGTACGCATAGCCCATCGAGGTCGGATCGCTGGGCAGCCCCTCTGCCAGATCCAAGACCGTGCCGCCGTCGCCGTTGATGAGGCCCACGCCCACCTCGACGCTGTGCAGCATCTTGTAGCGCACCCCATAGCGAAAGCGCGCTTCGGATTGCACATAGCGGTCTTCACCCTCGCCAGACGCGTTGAAGTCGACGTAGCGCACCATGAACTCAGCATGGCTGGCCCCGGGCGGCTCCTCGCCAGCGGGGATGGCTTCGACGGTCAACGCCCGCGGCTGCATGAGCGTGCCCGTGATGGCCCGCACCGCGCCGTCGGCCCGCACCGCCTCGATGGCGTATTGCAGTTGGCCGGGCTCAGCGAGCAGGCGCGGCGGGAAGGGCGCGCTGTAGTGATGCACTCCCACGGGCGCCATCTTGACGGTCATCCAGCGCGGATCGCCCTTGCGACGCGCCAGCAGGCGCACCTCGGCCAGGGGGGCGACATCGACGATCGCCGTCGCCAACACCAGGGTGCGCTGCGCCTCGACCTTGCGCACCGGGTCAAAGCGGGCGATGAGGCCCCCAGGGGCGGCGTTGTCGGCCGCGTGGGCCCCGTCGATCTGCGCTTCGAGCATGGATATCGCGGCGATGACCGGAGCCCGGAAACGCGACCTGGGGTAGGCCGCGCGATATTCGGTCAGCAAGCGAATGCGCGCCTCCGGCGATTCACCCAGCCCATCGCGCAGCGCAGCGTTGAGATCGGCCACCTCGGGCAACTCGGCGGGGGCAAACGGCCCGGTGACAATCACCTCCGGCGTTGGACAATCGGCCGCGACCGCGACCGCCGGGGTGCTGCGCGGCAACCGCCCCACCACGACGTAATCGCCGGCGACGGGGGGGCGCTTGAGCCCGGTGAAGTCGCGCACTATGCTGAGCAGCGCGCCGGCCTCGGCGACCTTGACCTTGCCGATCAAGAAGCGGTCTTCGATGGTCTTCTGGGTGATGGGGTGAGTGAGAACAACCCGCCGAAAGACGTTGAGGACCGTGCCAGGCGCGAGCCCTTGTCCGGTGCCCACGTTGACGAAGAGTTCCTTAGATTCAAAGACTTGCATGACGACGCCCTCGACGGGGGCTGCCCGTGCAGACGTGCCGAGCGCAAGAGCGCCCAGCAGCAAAGCCAATGTACTTCGATACATGCTGCCTCCATTAAGCATCACGCTGAGAACCAGTTGTGGAGTCGGGGGTCGGACAGAGCAAAGCGCGTGCCGACCCGCGTCGGCCCCAAACTATGCCCAAAAACGCGCCTTGACCGGACAAATGGATGAGGTGACTCCGAACACACGGAGCATCCGTGCTCCTCAGGCCCGCGCATACCGACATGAGATGACAGTGCGCAGAGACGGCGCCTGAGGGATATGTTAGTGAGGAGCGCGTGTGTCGCCGCCGGGTAGATTCGCCGTATAGGAAGGACGCCTGACATGCAGAAGGACGCCGTCGCCGCCATCGACATGGGCTCGAACAGCTTTCATCTTGTAGTCTCCCGACTCATCGACGGCGAGCTGCATGTCATCGACAAGCTCAAGGAGCGCGTGCAGCTCGCCGCGGGCCTCGACGACGCCAACCGGCTCAGCGAGTCTGCCCAGATGCGCGCCCTCGCGTGCCTACAGCGCTTCGGGCAGCGCCTCGGCGGCATCCCGCCCGAGAACGTGCGCGCGGTCGGCACCAACACCCTGCGGCGGGCCGTCAATGGCGACACGTTCAGGGCGCTGGGCGAAGCCGCGCTGAGCTGCCCGATCGAGATCATCTCGGGCCATGAAGAAGCGCGCCTGATCTATCTGGGTGTCACCCAGGGCAAAGACGACGGCGGCAGGCCGCGGCTCGTGGTCGACATCGGTGGCGGCAGCACCGAGTGCATTGTGGGCGTCGGCGCCCATATCGAACGCGCTGACAGCCTGCAAATGGGCTGCGTGGCGTATTCGCGACGGTTCTTCCCCGACGGGGTCATCACCCAAGAGGCCATCGATCAGGCGGTCATCGCCGCGCGGCTCGAGCTGGGCCCGGTGCATCGGCTGTATCGCAGCCTCGACTGGGACGTCGCCCACGGATCATCGGGCACTATCAACGCCGTGCGCACCGTGCTGCACGACTCGGGCTGGGACCGCGAAGCGATCACCCCCGCCGGCCTCGATCTCTTCGAGCAGGCGCTGGTGCAGGCGGGCAACATCAACGCCCTCGACATGCCGGGCCTACGCGCCGATCGCCGCGCGGTGATGCCCGGCGGCTACGCGGTGCTGCGCGCCATCTTCAAGAGCTTCAAGATCAAAGAGATGCACGCCGCCAAGGGCGCCCTGCGCGAGGGCGTGCTCTACGATCTGCTCGGCCGCGCCACCGCCGATGACGTGCGCGACGCGACGGTCCAGCGTTTGATGACGCGGTTCTCGGTCGACCAGGCACAGGCAGATCGGGTGCGCGATCTGGCGCTGCGACTGCTCAGCGCGGTGGTTGTGCCCTGGGGCCTCGACGAGACCCGCGCGAAGTGCTTTTTGGGCTGGGCCGCAGCCCTACACGAGGTCGGGCGCGTCGTCGCCTACTCGGGCCATCACAAGCACGGCGCCTACCTGATCCAGCACACCGAGATGCCCGGCTTCAGCTATCGCGATCACGCCCTGCTGGCGGCGCTCATCTACTGCCATCGCCGCAAGGTCGACACGCACCGCGTCCGCGAGCAGGGGTGCCGCGAAGAGAACCTGGCGCTGGGTCTCGCAGCCGTATTGCGCCTGGCCGTGCGCTTGACGCGTACCCGCGACCCTTTGCCGATCCCCGAGCTGGATGTGACCGTCGGCACCGACTCGATCCACTTGGGCTTCCCCACCGCGTGGCTGGCCGGTCGACCGCTGACGCGGGCGGATCTGGAAGAAGAGGCCCGGCAGATCAAGGGCGCAGGGATCCAGCTCACCTGGAGCTGAGGGCGCCGCAGCCCCGTGCCTGCCTTGACGCTACGCCGTCCCCTCCGCGTGAGACTTGAGCCCGGCACAGAGCGCGGCGAGCGCTTCGTTTATGTCGGGCATCGACTTCTTGATCAGCCCCAGCATCGGCCCGCTGAACACCTCGCGCGTCTCGAACTGCGTGCCCTCATCAGCCGGCGCCAGGCTGAAGGTGCGCTCTTCTGA
>JBNMOZ010000577.1:0-4110 GCA_051276005.1 Bradymonadia bacterium
GTCAGCGCTTGCCGAACTGCGCGCGCCCGCTGCGCATCCACCACAAGCGCCAGCGATGCAGCGCCGCAGCGCGTTGGACGGGTGGCGCCACCGCTGAGAAGCCATAGCTCTGATGGGTCATGCGCTCGATCTCGCGGGCGGCGGCGGTGCGGATGGTCTGCTTCGCATGCTCCATGCCTTCAAGCAACCACTCGACCCGCGGCGTGCCCCGATGGGTGTTGAGCCAGCCGCGCCACTGCCGTGCGTTGGCGCCAAAGTCCTGATGACAGATCTGCACCAACGTGGCCTGGGCCAAGCTGGCGATCGCCCGGTCGCCCTCGAGCAGTCCGCAGACATCGCTGCACACCTCGGTCAGGCAGAGCGCGCTGGCGACCTGCAGGGCCGCGCGTCTCTCGCCCCGGGCGTCCCACTTGAGCCGCTGCCGCGCGGTGTCGACGACCATCGAGGAGCGTGGGGTGTCGCGCCGCTTTTTGACCACGGCCGCGGCGATCCGGCGCACGCTGGCGTCGGGATCGAACAGCCGCTCGGCGACCCCGGACAGATCGGGCGACATGCGCAGGCCCAACAGGCCGGCCAAGGCGCAGTAGCGAACCTCGGGCGAGGGATCGGTGAGCAGCGCCACCAGGCGAGCGCCCGGGCGATCTCGCTCTCGAAGGCGAACTGCATCTTCGGGGTGCGCCCGACGGCGAAGGCGAGCTCGCCGAGAACCCGGGCACTACAGCCGCTGGATGCGATGGTCAGGTACTGCGCTGAGATGGCCATGCCCGCTGAAACGGATCGGGGGCTGGCCGGTCCGTTTCAGCGGGCGTGGGTCAATCGGTACCCTGTGATTCGATCCGCCAGAGTCTGGCCCGCTGGGTCGGCGAAACACAACCACCAGCCGATGGGCCAGGCGGTCAGAACGCCCGCCGCGCTGCGTATCAATATTCGAATCGGATGGGGCCGCTCGCCCTGGGCGTCGAGAGCACGCAGGCCCGAGATTCGCTCACCCAGGGTGCTGCCAGCGCCCATCAACCGCCCGACCGCCTGCCACATGAACGCGACGATGAGCAGCGCGTAGATCGGGGCAATAAGCCGCTCAAAATGCTCGCCGAACAGGGTGCCCAGCTCGTCTATCCAGTCGTATGGTCCGCTGGGCCAGGCCAGGCGGGCGATGCCCAGCCACCAAAGAAGGGCGGTGATGCCGAGGACCGCGGTCAGATCGATCAGCGCAGCGATCGATCGGCGCCAAACCGGGGGCGCGTCGGCCACGGGCGTCTTCACAGTGTTATGGCAATCAGGGCGGCGAATGCAGAGCAGCGAGGGTCTCGAGCCGCGCTCACGCGCGCAGGTGGAGCACGACCCACTCTTGATCCTCAGTGCGCTCGATCAAGGTGAGCGGCGCGTATGCGGCGAGCACGTCGTCGACCTGCCATTCAAGGATGCCCGACAGCAGAAGGTCATTGCGGGTGCGGGCGATGACATGCGGGGCGATCGATATGAGGATCGGCGCGATGATGTTGGCGATGACGACCTCGAACTCGTCAGCCGTGGCGTCGGCGCTGCCGTGCACGAGCGTGACGTCGACGCCGTTGCGGTCGACGTTCTCGGCGGCATTCTGCAGGGCCGTCTCATCGATCTCGACGCCGATGACCTGGTGGCCCAGCTTCGCCGCCGCGATGGCCAGGATCGCCGATCCGGTGCCCACATCGAGCACGCGCGCCGGCGCCCGATCGCCCAGCAAGGCGTCCATCGCGCGGATGACACCGCGGGTGGTCGCGTGGGATCCAGTGCCGAACGCCATGCCCGGGTTGATGCAGATCGGGAGCGGCACGGCCGGCGGATCGGCCCAGGGCGGGTGCACCCCGAAGCGCTCGCTCAGCACCAGCGGCACGAAGAACGCCCGCCAGCCGTCGCGCCAGTCGGCCTCGATCTGTTCGCGGGTGTCGATGGGGGCGTCGCCCTGACCCATCGTGTTCAGCGCCCGCTTGAGCGCCACCATCAGCGGCGGCGTCGGCGGCACGGCGCTGTGAATCACGACCCGGGCGTCCTTGGCGTCATCGGCCGAGAGCAGCGTGCCTGCGTCCTGAATCTCGGCAGCCAGGTTGAGATCTTCGGCGACGAGGAAGGCGATGGTCTCGGCCAACTCGGCCGGCACCACGGCGCTGAGCTGCCACCATCCGCCGGTCGTGTTGGCTGTGCTCGTATTGGCGGTGCTTGCGGTCTTCGTCTCGGGGCTCTTGGCGCTCATTTGCGTCTCCGCGTTGGGGTCGGCGTCAGCTCTGCGGCGATGAGCCGCGCACGCACGAGATCTTCGCGCGCGCTCCGGGCGACGGCTTTCGCCGGCACCGCCATGAGGGTCGCGACCCAGGCGTCGAGGGCGTCGGGCCCCACGAACGATCGCCCGGCGCGGTGCTGCTTGAGCACCCATTGTGCGCGCAACATCGGGCGGCGAAGGCGCACGCGCAGGGCGCCCGCATGCCGTCGCTGAGTCTGGGCGAGCGCGTCGCTGTCGATGGCCAGGGTGCGCAGCTGGTCGAGGCCGGTGGTCAGCGTCGCCTCGGCCTTCTTGAAGTGGACGGCGGGCGCCATCATCCAAATCGTCGTCTGCGTGGGATCCGTCTGCACCTCGACGCGCGCTTCAAGGCTGTCGAGGCCCACCCGCGTCGTCGTATCGGGGGCCATCAGCATCGCGAAGACCAGCGCGACGGCGGCCTGATGATCGGCCGCGATGGGCCACCGACGCGCGAGCTGGCCCATGGGGCCGTCGGTCGGTCGGGTCAGCGTCGCGGCCTTGATCTTCTCGCGCGCCGGCGGTCGCGCGGGGCGTCGGGGGCCGAAGCGCTCGGCCAGGCCGGTCAGCGCACGGCGATCGACTGCGCCCGCGAGCACGATGCTGATCGGCGCCTCCCGGACCTGCGCGGCGTACCATCGATCGACCTGCGCGGGGGTCAGCCGGGCGCGGGTCTCGGGCGTGCCTTGCACGTCCTGGCCAGCGGCGCGATCGAGCAGGCCTTCGAGGGGCGCGGCGCCGTCGGGCACGCGGGCCGCTTCGATGCGCGCGGGTGGCCATTGCAGCCCCCGCACCCGATGCGCGACGGCCCGCAGCGCGAGGTCCAAGTCGGCTTGGGCGACTTCGCAGCGCAGCAGAATACCGTTGGGCTCGGCGCGCACCTCGATGGACGGCTCACCGGCGATCGGGTGGGCCATGCCCCGCGCGACGAGCGCCGCCAGCCCGGCCTGTGTGGGGCGAACACGGGCGGCGCCGCCTTCGACCCAGACCGCGATCCCGACCTGCCGCGTGCCGGGCATGGGATGCACGACGGCCTCGACGCCTTCGGCCAGGGTGTGTCGACCCGGCGCGAGCCCTTCATCAGGGCGCGCGAGGCGGGTGGCTTGCTCAACGAGGGCCCGCAGCCAGGGCTCATCGTCATCGATGCGAATCGAGTCGGGGGCCAGGATCACCGCGGTCGCGCGATCAAGGCGCAGCGTCTCGCGCTCGACCCGCGCCAGATCGTCGGGGCTGATCATCGCGAGGCCGCGGGTCCATTCGTCAGCGGCGTTGGTCCAGCGCGCGCGCCCGGCGGCCAGGCGGCGGGCCTGCCCTTCAGGGGTGGCGTCCAGCGCCTCTGCGACGCCGCCGACCTGGGCCTTGAGGGCCCGAAATCGCGTGTCTGAGAGGGTCGAGCCCGCCTCGACGATGGCGCCTTGAACGATGGCCCGCCACGCGGCATCGACCTTGGCGGCGGGCACATCGGCGATGACGCTGACGAAGCCTGCGCCGCTCGGGGTGGCCACGATCACTCTGGGGTCGGTCTGAATTTGGACGCGTCGCAGCGCAGCCGACACCCGGGTCTGCACGTTCGCTGCGAGCACATCGAGGCTGACCACCGCGGTCGGCGATTCGGCGCCTGCCAAAAACGAGAGGGCGATGGTGGCGCGGGTCGAGCGGGTGCCGACGACGCGCACGTTGAGATCGCCGGGGGGCGTCGCGGGCGGTCGTTGCACGTGGGCGGCGTTGCCCTTCCAGGTGGCGAAGGCGTCGTTGACCAGCCCGTTGGCGTCGTCAGGCAGCCCGCCAGCGAGCACGAGCACGGCGCCCCCGGGGCGATATCGTCGGCCGATGTATGC
>JBNMOZ010000578.1:0-4102 GCA_051276005.1 Bradymonadia bacterium
AGCTGGGCGACGCGCCGGCCGCGGCCATTACGGCGGGCATCATCGATTCGAATCACACCGACCTGCGCCGCGCCGCGGCCCAAGCGCTCGCATGGACGACCCCCGCCAACGACACCCAGGCGCTGCACGCCGCGTTGCGCCGCAGCGACACCGAGGTCAAGCACGCCGCCGCGCTGGGCCTCGCCTGGCTGGGCGATCCGTCGGGCTTGTCGGTCCTCACTCCGCCACCGCCACCGCCAGCCGGCCGGCGCCGCGCGACCCGCAAGCGCGCATCGGCAAAAACCGCGCAGCTGCCGGCCGACGGTGCGCTCTTCGCCGCGCTGGTCCTCGACGAGCGCGATCGAATCCCCGCCGCGCTCGACAGCGATGATCACAAGATCCGGGCGCTCGCGCTGCGCCTGATCCTCATGATCGAGTGGCGTGAGGGCGACGCGGTGACCGACTGGTGCCTCGCTGCCTTAGACCGACGCGCAGCGGGTTGGCCAAGCCGTCGATGCGCTCGCGACCTTGAACGACGCGCGCGTGCCCGACGTCTTGCTCGACCGGCTCAAAGACGATCCGCAGTCCAACGCGCCCGCCAGGGACCTGCTGCGTGCCGTCGGTCGCACTCGGCGGACTGCCACTGCGGATCGGCTGATGGCGCTCTACGACGCTGACAGCCACGCCAACGCTGCCTTCGACGCGATGCTCCAGATCAGCGAATACGACCAGTATATCGGCGGCGTCGACGACGAGGCGTCCTGGCTCAAAGACCAGCACCCCCGCCACGACGACCTGCCCTCGCGATTGCTGACGGCCGCACATGGGCGAGGCGAAGCTCGACATGCGCGCGCGCTGATCGACGGCGCACAATGGGCGAAGACCCCGTCCGTGCAAGACCCGCTGGCCGCGTACACGACCTTCCATGACGCCGCGATGCGCCGCGGCGCCGTCGAGGCCATCGCCTGGCGATCGCGGGAGGGTGACGGCTCACCCGATCCGCTGGCGGGCGCCGTCTCGCATGAAGACCCGACCACCGCGTTCCTCGCCGCCGAGGGGCTCGCGCTCGTCAAGCGCAGCGAAGGCGTCAGCGTGCTGCTGTCGGCCATCGAGCTCAGCGAAGACTTCAACCACCGCGGTCGGGCCATCAAGGCGCTGGGCGTTTTGGCAGATCCGCGGGGCATCGACGTGCTCATCGGGCTGGCCGCAGATGACGAACACGCCCTGCAAGAGTCGGCCGCCGAGGCCATCGGTCACCTGGCCCACACCGACCAGGCCGAGACCGTGTTTACGCTGCTCGATCGCCTGGCGCGTGGCGACGGCGAGGTCAGCCTCAACGCGTTGACCGGCCTGCGATACTTCGACACCCGCGACGCCTGGCAGCGCGTCCGCGATCGGGCCGCGGACGACGACTGGCACGTGGCGACCGCCGCCGTCATCAGCCTGCCCCGCCTGAACGGGCCAGACGATCTCGCGGTCGACTTCGCCCTGATTGAGAGCGAGGCCGGGGGTCAACGATGACGACTTCGTCGACCGCATCGCCAAGAGCGGCGCGCCGGCCGACGTCGAGCCGTATTGCCGAAGATGTCGGCATGGTCGAGGCCTACGTCGAGCCGCTCGTCGCCGCGTTGATGAGCCGCGAGCCGCCGCGAGCCGCTGCCCATCGACGCCGCCGCGGCTGCCCTCGCCGACGGCCGGGGTGGCAAAGACGCCATCGCGTTGCTGCGCGCGGTCGCGACCGGACCCGACGCCGCCCTGCGAGCCCTCGCCGCGTCTGCGCTCGCCGATCGCGCGCCCAAGGTGGCCGAAGAGTTGCTGCCCGAGACGCTCTCGGATCGCGCGACGCTCGACCGGCTCGTTCGGGGTGTGCCCGACGCGAAGTCGCGACCCGTGCTGCGCGGCGCGGCGCTTCAGGCGCACGCCCAAGGCATCGCCCTGCCCCACCTGAGCGCCCGTGGCGATGTTGATGGGCTGGCCGCGGTGGCGACCGATGCGGCCCAGGATCTGGGTGTGCGCGCCGGCGGCCTCGAGGCCCTGGCACGCATCGCCAGCGCCGCCGCTCAAGACACCATCGCGCTCGTCGGCAAGAGCACCGATGACGAAGAGCTGCAGAAGACGGCGTGGCGCGCGTTGCGCCGCGCGCAACGCCCGCGTGGAGGTGGCCCGATGAGCGCGCCCAAGACCTCGTCGTCCACCCCCCAGCCCCAGACCGCGAACCCGGCCGGCGCGACCCCGGCCAGCGCCGACGCAGCCACCGCCGATCCTAAGCGGACCGCCTTTGCCCAGCGCTATGGCGGACAGAGCACCCTCGCCGGCGACGGGGACCGGCTGGCGCTCTTCGCCGACCTGGACCGCGATCCCGTCAAGGCCGAGGCGGTGCTCTTCGAGGTCTTCTCCAAAGAAGAAGGCAACTACGCTCAGCTCACGGTCGACTCGAAGGCCCTCGAGTTCGACGGCGAGCCGACCTACGGCACGACCAACATCGACTTCAGCAAGACGCTCTTTGACGGCGTGCAGCGCATGCGCAGCTATCGCGAGACTCGGCTGAGCATCGGCCGCGACGCGGTGGCCCTTGAGACCGACGACGCCGAGGTGCTGGAGAAGCGCATTGAGGTGCCCGACGCTTGGCTGCGCGGCTTCCTGCAGGTGCAGTCGGCGGCGACGCTCACCGAGACGTCCTTCTCGCTCGCGCCCGTCGACTTGTAAAATATGCTCAGGCACTTGCGGCTCAACGGCGACAAACGTCGCGGCGGTCGAGCGGTGCGCGTCGAGCTGGCGCCGGGCGAGAGCCCGCGCCTGGTGATCGAGCCCTGGGAGACGGTCATCGAGACCTCTGTTGGCGTCTACACCGGGCGCCCCCCGCAGGTCGTCCGCATCTGGGGCCGCCGGCGGTTGATGATGCTGCGGCGGCTCTTGCCCTTCGTCGAGTCGATCGACGTGCACCTGCTGGGCAGCGGCCTGCCGGGCTTCTGGGTGCTGCGCGCCGGCCCGCTGACGTTCACCCTCGGTCTGGCCCGCGACGTCTTCCAACTGCGTCCCCTGGCGGCCGCGCCCATCGATCCGGCAAGGCTGGCCTTCCGCAACCCCCGCGAGCGCGACGCGCACGACCTGCTGGCCACCAAGGACGCGGTCAAGCTCGTCGAAGAGGACCGCATCTACGGCCAGGGCACCGAGTTGACCGGCAAGGTCAACGTGGCCGCCGAGACCCGCGAGTATCGGCCGCAGATGCTGGTCGACGGCGAAGGCGGCGTCCGCAAGGCCGAGTGCACCTGCCGCTTCTATCGCGCCAATAAGCTCAAGGAAGGGCCCTGCGCGCATATCTATGCGGTGCGGCTGGCCCACGCCCGCCTCGAAGCGAAGCGCGCCGCCCAACGCGGCCGTGGGCGCAGCACCGTGACTGTCGAGACGCGCACCTACAGCCGCCGCGAGGGCCCGACCGAGGCCGTCTACCAGATCGGCCTCGATCGCACCCGGCTGCGCATCCGCTGGGGCAACCGCGGCGACGAGAGGCTGCGGTTGCAGCAGCTGGTGTTCGATACGCCCGCAGACGCACGCACCGCATACTTCGCCCGAATCGATGACCTCGAAGCCAGCGGCTTCCTCGACGCGACGGCAGGCTGACCGATGGCGACCTCACCGACCCAATCCACCGGCGACCGACCGACGACCGTCGCCACGCTCTGGCAGGCAATCAGCCAGGCCGGCGGCATCGACGCCTACATTCAATCGGAGCTGCAGACCCGCGGTTTCTTGGTCAAGCGCCGCGAGACCGACGCCATGAGCAAGACCGAGCTCAAGCGCTACAAGGTGGCCCTGAAGACCGAGGCCGCCGAACGTCGCCAGCTGTCAGCCGACGCCTGGAAGGCCTACCGCGCCGCGCATATCGTGCACGTCGGCGAAGGCATCTTCTGGGACGACGCGCGCGATCACGATCGCTCCGACCTGCCTGAGCCCGAGGCCCGCGCGGCCGAGAACGCGCTGCCAACCCTCGACACCGCGGCCCAGCTCGCCGAGGCCCTGTCGTTGACCATCCCCGAGCTGCGCTGGCTGACCTATCACCGCGACGCGGCGACGATGATCCACTACCAGCGGTTCGAGATCCCCAAGCGCCGCGGAGGCACCC
>JBNMOZ010000579.1:0-4095 GCA_051276005.1 Bradymonadia bacterium
TGGTGACGCCGGTTGCGTCCTGGGCGCGGGCTGCGTTGATGGGCTCTGCGCCGGGCCAACGCGGGCTGCAGTGGGCGAGTCCTGCGCCAGCCGCGAGCGATGCCCGTACAAGTCGGAGTGTATCGGTGGCCGGTGCGTCGAGGCTGGTCGAATCGACGCGCCCTGTGATGCGGCGCGTCCCTGCGCGAGTGGCGCGTGCATCGAAGGCGTCTGCGCGGCGCCGCGAGGGGCTGGCGTTGCCTGCGAGCGCGGCGCGGAGTGCTTGGGCGGGGCGTGCAACGGCACGTGCCTGCCGATCCCCGGGGTCTGCTTCGAGGATTGATGACCCCAACCAGAGCCGCTGGTCGGCCTACGGGCAGGCCTCCAGTTCGGGGCTGGGCTCGCAGGTCTCGAGCGCGCTCTGGAGGGCAAACAGAAAGTCCCAAGCCGCCCGCTGTTCGAGCGAGGCATTGCGAGCGTTGACGTCATATTCCGTCTCGCGTCCGTCGATCGTGAGAGTGACCGTCGTCCTACCCTCGCAGTCTATATCTCGCCATTGCATGCCCCGCAGAGCCTCCGCCAGCGCCCGGGACTGCGCATGACCCGACCTCGTCAGTACACGCATCGCGGTGACCTGCCCATCGGCTTCGGTGACCAATTGCGCCAAATCACATCCACCGCCGGGAGAAGGCGTCAGGTTCACATGGGACGGGCGGGCATCCGCGTCCAAGATGCAGTGCGTCTGGAACCGGATCAGACGCGTCTGCCAGTCTTGAACACATTCGTCGGCGCCCGGCGCACCGCCCAAGACGGCGCAGGCTTGGAAACACGCCTCGGCGGTCTCGAAGCGATTGTCGTTGCCTTCACATCCGCCGTAGTCGCGCATCACGCAGGTGTCGATGCGCGCGTCGTACCACCACATCGGCTGGATCGCGCGGCAAGAGCCAGGGTCCCAAGGCTGCTCACATTGGGGCACCTGGCACTCTACGACCCACTCGCAAGTGCCCGCGCTGGCGACGCAGGTCGTTTCAAATTCAGCGCAGTTGGGGATGGGCGGCTCACCGGCGCAATCGCCCGGCTCACAGCTGAGGGCAGCGCATCCCAGCACCCACTCGCATTGACCGGGCCCCGTGTCGCGGCATTCGAGGACGCCCTCTTCATCGGGTCCACAGGGCTCGCCTTGGGGGATGTCATCGCCGCAATCACAGACCGCGTCGGGCACACAATCCACCGACCAGGTGCAGCCATTGGCGCCGAGCGCGCACGCGCTGACACGGCTGCTGCCGGGTGGACAGGCCGCGCCATCGGGCTCGGGGCCGCAGTCGTCTTCAAAGCAGGCGGGCGGTGGCGGTGGGCATTCGACGATCCAAGCGCAGCGGTCGCCCTGTCGCGCACAGCTGACCGCCACGCCATCGCCGTCTTGGCAGGCGATGGGGGGCGCGTCACCGCATTGCTCGGGCGTACAGCCAGGATCGATCCGCCCATCTGGGCCGGCGTCTCGTCCGGCATCCTCGCCCTCGTCGGCGGTGGCGCTGCGCTCGATGCACGCGGTCAGACACAAGAGGGCGGCGAGGATGGGCAAACGCAGCATGGCAACTCCATCGGGGACGCGATGAGCCTGCGCAGGTGTGCCGCATTGATGCCACTTGCATGGACCCAAAGTCGCGTCCGGCCTTTGTGGGCGAGGCCTGCATCAGGGAGCGACTGCACCAGGGAGCTACTGCATCAAGAAGTACACCGCGACGCCCACCACAGCGGCCACCACGAGCCCCACCACGGTCATCGCAGGCGAGCCCTGCGCGTCGCTCGCCTCGGGCGCGGTCGCCTCGGTCGGACCGACGCCGCCTGCCGCCTGGGACGCGCCCCAATAGTCGTCGTCTGCCTTGTAGCTGAGCATCCAACTGCTGCGTTCGCGGCCGGGGTGCTCGTCGGTGCGCGAGATCATGCCGTCACCCAGGTGAATCTTGTTCGCGTGGCCGTCGCCGACCGCGACGCTCAACCAGTTCTTGGGGCCGAAGGCGATCGCGCCGATGCTGCGCTCTGTGTAGGCGATCCACCCGGCCTGTTTGAGGCCGTTGGTGGTGTAGACCGAGACGTAGTCGTCGTCGACCCGCACCGCGACATAGCGGCCGCTGGGCGAGACCACCGGCATCGAGAAGGCGGTCTCGCTCATCTGCGCGCCGCCCACCACGTCGAGGGCCTCGTCGAGGTGGAAGAGCTTGGCGCCAGCGGTCACGTACCAGCCGCCGTCCGGCGCGCGCGTGACGCCGCTGATGTTGTCGAGGCCGGTCTGCGCCACGCCATCGGGGCGCACCACGCTGAGCCCCTCAGCGGTGCCCACGGCCAACGCGTCGCTGGGGCCCAGGGCCACAACCTCGACGCCTGAGGCGGGGTACGACTTGCCGACGTTCGCGCCATCGCCGCGCAGCACGGTGTCGGTGAACGCGACCGCCCAGTGGATGCCCTCGACCGCCACCGAGAGCCCAGCGCCGTCGATCGCGTGGCGCCAGATCTCGGTGCCCGTCTGGGGATCACAGCCCCGCAGTGCCTTGTCGTCCGTGGCCACGACCAGAAGCTGGTCCGACGCGGCCAGCGCCGTGATGTCGGCATCGAGCGTCGCCAACCAACGCGGCGCCTCGGTGTCGGCGTCATACGTCAGCAGCGTGTCGCCGTCGAAGGTGATGATTTGGCCAGCGGCCCAGGCGAGGTCGTGCGGTTGCATGTGAACTCCTTGGTGTGTGACCAGGAGTCAGTTCGCGTCGCTCGTCAACCAACTAGTCGCAGGTCAGAGCAAGGCAGCGCCGGCCAGGGCAGCGCCGGTCAGGGCAGCGCCACCGTCATGATATGCACCCAGGCCGGCCACACGACCGGCCGCCCATCGGGGCCACGGGGCTGGCAGGCGTCAGCGCCCATGGACTGATGCTCCGAGCAGTCGAGGCGCGGCGGCAGGCCCGTGTTCCAGACCTGCGTCGTGTACGGCGGCAGGACCGTGTCGACGTCGACGAAATCTTCGCGGCCGCCCATGCCCCAGGCCGCGAAGACCTCGGGGCTGTAGCTCCAGGCATGCTCGTCGCGATGGATCAACCCGAACTGTCGGTTGCTGGCCGTCGCGCGGGTCGTCACGTCGCCATCGCCGCGGCCATCGCCGTCGACGTCGCGCCCGCTGAGCGCCGACGGCAAGGGCACGGTCTCTAGGCAGATCGCGTCATCACCCGGCGCCTCGCAGCGGGCATTTGCGAGCGGACAGCATAGACCGCTGGCGCACTCGTCGTTGGCCGCACAGCGTTGCACCGTCTCAGGCATCACCAACGCTGAGGCGCCGCCGCCGCCGCCCTTCGACAGATACATCGCGCGGTCGACCGCGTAGTCACGCGCGATGATGCCGGCCATGCCGCCGCCCTGCGAGAAGCCAGAGACGGCGAACCGTTCGAAGTTGACTGCGCCATCGGTCAAGAACCCATCCCAGCCGTCGGCGGGCCGCTCGGCGTGCAGGTAGGTCAGCAACGCGGTCAGGCGCGGCGCGATCGCGTCGCTGGGGTTCATGTCGAACATCGGCGTGACGTCGTCGCCGTATAGCACCTCGGCGCGCACCAACTGGTCGCAGTCGATCGGCCGCGGTCCAAGCCCGTCGCACGAGCAGCGTGTGCTCATGCTGGGCTCGTTGGGGTAGGCGAGGCTGATGTAGCGATAGCCCGCGCTGATCGCCGCTCTACCGATGTTCTCGGTGTTCGACGGCTGGCCGCCCGAGCCGTCCAGGTGCAGCCAGATCACGTCACGGGTGACCTCGGGGGGTTCGAGGATCATGTGCCGCTTTGACAGCAGCGCGGTGGCGCTGGGATCGGCACAGTCGGCGCGCACCCGAACCTTGCGATAGCGCAGGTCGCCGTCTTCGATGCGCTCGGTCGTGACGCAGTCGCCCCGCCCTGGATCGCCGATGACGAGCTGCGCTGCAGGGCATTCGGCGCCGTCAAGATCGAGGGCGTCGGGCTGGGGGTCGGGCTGGGGGTCGGGCTGGGGGTCGGGCTGGGGGTCGGGCTGGGGCTCGGGCTGCGCCTCGGGCTCGGGCGCGTCCGGCTCGGTGGCCTCGGGCTCGGGGCGCAGGGCGAGCGGATCCCC
>JBNMOZ010000580.1:0-4093 GCA_051276005.1 Bradymonadia bacterium
TCGACAGAGCGGGTCTGATGGTCGACGCGTTCAAGTACGACGACGCCTTCCCGTGGCCCATCGGAGCCGACGCGCTGGGCGCATCGACGCTGTGGCTGCCTGCCGACTGGTTGCCCGTCGAGGACCACGCCCTGCGCGGCCGATCGCTTCAGCGCCGCAGCTTCGACGCGGTCACTGCCGATCCCGCCAACTGGGAGGCGTCGGCGTTGGACGCAGCCGATCCGGGCTCCGTCGCGACGGTCTCGACAGGCGAGGTGCCGGGCACGGTGGTAGAGGTGCAGTTCAATAACGGTGCGCTGGGGGCCCTGACGCCAGACGCGCCGGTGTCACTCCAGGTGCGATTGACGGGCGCGGCCCGCGCGGGGCTGCGCGTCGAGTGGTTCGCCGACGACGTGCAGGTCGAGGGTGAGCCCGTCGCGGTGATCCCACTGATCGACGCAGGCGAGGGCCTTTGGACCGCCACGCTCCCCGCCCAGCCCGACCAGACCATTGTTCGCGCCCGGATCGTGGCCGACAGCGGGGTCGTCTCGCCCAGGCCGCATGATCCCATGGCGTGGCACGCGGCGTTCGTCGCCACCCCCATCCCCGGCGCGACTCGCCCCTACCGGCTCTACATCAACACCGACCAGTGGACGGCGCTCTGGGACGCCGTGGCCGGGGGGCGCGTGCTCAACGGCTGTGTGCCCAACCCCGGCTGGGCGCTGCGCGTACCCGCGGTCTTCGTGCATGAGGGGCGCGTGTTCGACGTGCGCATCCGCTACCAAGGCAGCCGGTGGAACCGGACGCGGGGACGCAACATCGCCAACTGGGAGGCCCCGGGCCCTGACCGGCCCGGCCCGCTGAGCTCGCTGTCATGGTCGGTGCGGTTCCCTCGCTATGCCCCGTTTGACGGACGCAGCGCGATCATCCTCAACAAGCTGACCCAAGGCTGCCCGGGCCTGTCGGCGGGCGTCGGCTTCGGGCTGTTCGACGCGGTCGGCCTGCCCACGCCGCAGGTCCGCTTCACGCGTCTGTTCATCAACGGCCAGTACTACAACTACAACCTCGAGCTGGAGCGCCCCGGCGAGGAGATGCTCAACCGCTGGCTCGCCGACACCGCGGCCGACAACCCAGGCGCGGTGCCCGAGCCGGGCGTCCCGCACCTCTTCAAGTCGGGTGGTTGCAACTGTAATGAGGGCCCATACGGCTGGGGCGACGGGCGCCCGCTCGAGCCGCACTGCGAGTACTCGGCCGACGAACGCTACGCGTCGACCTATGAGCGCAAGACGTGGGCGTGGGCAGGCCACGACGCCTTGCGCGCGCTGATCGAGTCGCACGAGGTGGCCCGCTCCGGCACCGACGCAGAGCTGGCAGCGTTTCTGGCGGACCACTTCGATGTCGACCTCATGCTCAACTATCTGGCGGTGATCAACTGGGCCGTGCCCTTCGACGACATGTTCCACAACCACTACTGGGTGCAGCGCCGCTCCGACGATCGCTGGTTCTTGGCGCCCTGGGATTTGGACCAGAACTTCGGTGGCTGGAAGGGGCCGAACGCGTCAATCTACATCGGCGCGTCGGGTGATCGCGACAATCGGGCCGGCTGGTGGCACCGGGTGAAGGACTCGTTCCTGCGGGTCTATCGCGCGCAGTACATCGCTCGGCTCGCGGAGTTGAATGAGACCACGCTGCACCCCGACGCCGTCATCGCCCGCGTCGACGCGATCGAGGCTGCGTGGCGTTTGCCCGAGGTGGAGGCGGCGCCCGCAGGTCGAGCTTGCGACTTTACCGGCCAAGCTGAGAATTTTCGACGCTTTGCGCGCGCTCGACACGACGTGGTCGAGGCGAGCACAGCCCCGCCATGACGCCGCCAGCAGATGGGCAAACCAAACGGCCGCCACCCCAGCCCGGCGCGCGCTTAGCTTGGTGAGGGGTCGGCGGCTCATCTGGCCCGCGACTGACGTTTCAGAACGCCGACATGGCCGTATCAGGGCCGATCAGAGTGATGCGCCTGAATGATCAGGTGCGGGCGAATCTCTAGGGGGGGGAGAGAGAAGCCCTGCGATGCACTTCGAAAGTATGGAGGCGTCGGGAGTCGAAGACGGGCCGGCGCATGCGTAAGAAGCTGACATCCCTTAACTTTCACAACGTTGCCCGATTCGGGGTGCCGGTTGGTGCTGACTCAAGTCGAAGGATGCGACGTCGCACCATCGGTGTTGATCCATTCGAGACCCTGTACAAATGGTCCGAACGGTCATCCAACCAGCGTTGGGGCGTGGTTCAGACTCTAACGGACGCAGCAGTCGCGGTGGGCGTGGTGGTGGCCTGTTGGCGGTCGAACTCGGGCGAGGCCGCCAAGCCCGGTCGCGAGCGTTCTGCGCAGAAGGCGCGCGGTCATGACAACGCACTCAACAACACCATGAAGCCGATGGTCTGGGTGTCCGCGAGCGTGTACGCCCGGGCAAAGTCGATCTTGGGCCGGCGGAGTTCGATGGCGAGCGACACCGTCAGCGGCGCGAACACCGCCCCCCAGGGCTGCACCCAAGCGGCCAGAAGAATGGCAGTGACGAACAGGGCGATGGCGGCACTGCGCCCGACCGCGGCGCCGAACACGACGGGGATCGTGGCTTTGTAGCCGATGTCGATGTTCCGGTCGGCGAGATCGGAGACCGTCTCCCGGCCGTAGACGAATGCGAAGATCGCTGCGCTGAGCGGCCAGATGTGGGCCGCGCTGACCTGCGGTGACACCGCGCCGGCGACCAAGACAAGCAGCGCATAGCTGAGGCTGACCATGATCCCCGAGAGCAGCGGACATCGCCGGGCCCACGAATAGGTCGCGCCGAGGACGGCCATAGCCGACAGCAGCGCGCCGACAGTCGCGTTGAGGCTGCCGAGGATGGCGATGAGGGCGCCGCCCACTCCCCAGAGCGCGAGCGTGAACCGCGCGAACACCGCCGGCGCTCGCGTGGCCAACATGCGCCCCTTCGCCCGGTCGTGCTCGCGATCGAACCAGTCATTCGTGACGACGATAGCGCTGACCAAGACGCTCACGCACAGCCCGACAAGCACCCATGTCGCCGACCATTGGGCATTGAATGACGCTGCTGCCATCGCAAGGATGCCGACGGCGAACACGGCCATCTTCGGGCGCACCGCCACGATGAGTTGGCGCATGGTCCAGCCGGCCGTGGCGTCGGCGGGTGCCTCGCGTCCCGTCATGAATCCACCCCCGAGCCCATCAGGCCGGGGACAGCCTCGCGTTTGAGCCACGCCACGACCTGCGGCATCAGACCGCGCTCGCCCTGCTCGCCGAGGTCGAGATTGGGCCGAAAGTACACGTGCCCGCCCTCGCCCACGCGCAGCTCGACGCCGTCGGGCAAGGCGGCCCGCATCGAGTCAAAAGGAACCAGCGGGTCGACCAGGCTGGCCACGACGAGCGTGGGCACGCGCACGGGAGACGTCGGTCGCGGCATCGGGGGTCGCGACGTCGACGAGACAATTCGCTCCCATGCGCGCACACCGGGCGCCCACGATGCTGCGCTCGGTGGCGCCCTCCGCCCGAAGTGTCGCGCGTCACGCGCGTGGATGGCTGTGAGCTTGCGCAGGATCATCGCCTTGTATACGCGATTGGTCGGGCGCCGCAGCGCCGCCTCACAGGCCGTATCATCCATCGGCGGACAGACCGCGACCACGGCCCGGATCGCAGGGTGCGGCGGTGCTGTCGCGATGCGAACGGCAGCGGCCCCGCCCACTGAGAAGCCCCAAAGCACCACGGATTTGAACCCCGTCAACTGCGGCGATTCGAGCGCGCTGTGGATGTCCTGCGCGAGGTGGTCGTAGCGATAATCCGGGCCATGCTCGGGGTGGGTGCGCACCGCCAGCCGGAGGCTCGACCAGCCGCGCCGAGCGACAGCCGCCGCCGCTTGAACACAGACGCCGCTCCTTGGGCGCCCACCCAGGCCGTGCAGGATGATGACGGCGACGCTGCGATCCGGCCCGGCTTGCCAGAGGCCACAGAGCGGTGGGCCGTCGACCGCGGGCACCGTCCACGCCATGTCATCGAGCGCGGGCCGCCGAGGCCGCCGGAGCATCGATGAGAGTGTCCACAGGTGGC
>JBNMOZ010000581.1:0-4084 GCA_051276005.1 Bradymonadia bacterium
TGAGCCCGGCGCGCCCGTGCATCGCTTCGAAGCCGAGTACGACACCTTCCCGCCGGCCGATCTCGACAGCCTTACATTGTATTTGGACGCCGGTGGTGCCCTCAGCCCGAACGTGCCTGAAGGCGAGGGCGTCGACGACTACCAGCACGATCCCGACGCGGGCGGTGAGACCTTCTTTGGGCCGCGCGGCTACCAACTGCTCGCGGCGCTGTGGGACATCGACTGGACCGACTACGCCGAGGGCGATCAGCTCAGCTACCTGACGGCGCCCTTCGAAGATGACGTGGTGATGATGGGGCCCAGCGTCGTGGAGCTGTGGTTTCAGAGCGCCGTTGACGACGCGCACATCCAGGTCAGCCTGAGCGTGGTGCGGCCAGAGGGCGACGGCGACGAGCAGAGCGAGACCTGGATCACCTCAGGCTGGCTGCGTGCCGGGCATCGCAAGATCGACGAGGCCCGATCGGATGAGTGGCGTATCGAGCACACCTTCCGCGAAGCCGACTTCGAGCCGCTCACGCCAGATGAGCCCGCCTCGGTGACGATCTCGATTCCGCCGGTGGGCCAGGCGTTGCGGGCTGGAGAGCGGCTGCGGCTGACCATCGCCACGCCGGGCCGAAACCACGGCACTTGGGCCTTTGAGAACCCCGAATACGACGGCATGCGCCCGATTCATTCGGTGCTGCGCGGCGGCATGATGGCGTCGCGCGTTCGACTGCCGGTCGTGAGCGGCGTTGACGTGCCCGAAGGGGCGCCGGCCTGTCCCTCCTTGCGGGGTCAGCCTTGCCGAGCCTACATCCCCGTCGTCAATACCGAACGCGCGCCTTGATTACGCGCCGGCGCTGGCTCCAAATCGGTGCCGCGCTGAGCGTGCTCGGCGTCGTCTTTGGCGTCGTGCTCAGCGCGCTGTTCGCCCATCGCTACGGCGGCAACACCATCGTGATTCGAGAGTGGTTGGTCGTGCTGTCTTGCGCGATCGCGGTGCCGAGCATGCTGGGGGCGGGTTGCATCGCGAAGGCCGCTGACGGATGGCCGGCCCGGCTGCTCTTCGCCGGCGCCGCCGCGACGTGGCTGGCCCACGCCGTGTTGATCGGCGCGCTGATCGACCAGCCGATTGCGACGGGCAGCGGCTGGGTCACGCTGCTGACCGCGGCGGTCTGCCTGCCGTCGATCCTGCGGGCGCTCGCGCTGTGCACGTGGCGCTCGGCGCGGCTCTTCGGCGTCGTCGACCTGGCCATCGCGATCGTCTTCTGGGCGCAGACCCCGGTCGAGGTGATAGCGCGGGCCCATGTCGCGCAGATGGCGTGGTGGGCGGTGATCCCCTGCGTGCTGGCGTTGATCATCGTTGGGGTCAAGCGCGACGCCTGACGAGTGCTGAACGAGGCCGACCGAGCGTTCGCGCGCCGATTCTTACCGGCATCGCCATGTCACAACCGCGAACGCACCCCGACAGTCAGCATGTTGCCCACGATGATCGACAAAGCGCCATCACGGTTGCCCGGCAAGCCGAGGTGCCGGGTGGCCAGGATATGGCATCTTCACAGGGTTCGGCCGCACACTGCGATCAAGCCCCAGACCCTCACCCTCACCCTCGCGCAGCAACCAGATCACCAGGAAGGGGCGCACGCACCGTCACCCGCTCGCCCGACTCGGGGTGATCAAACGCCAACTCCGCCGCATGCAGCGCATACCCGGGGTCACCGGGGACGGCGGCGCCCCCAACGATGGGCTGGCCGCCGTCGCCATAGAGCGGGTCCCCGACAAGCGGATGTCCCACCCCGGCCAGATGGATGCGAATCTGGTGAGGACGGCCGGTCGATATGACCACGTCGCACAAGCTCGCGTCCGCGCGACGCTCCACAACCTGGACTCGCGACATGGCCGGGCGCCCGTCGGGACTCGCCGCGTGCAGGGTCCGAGTCGGCGGGTACGGTACGGGCCCGATGGGCAGGTCGATGGCGAACGAGTCGGCCACTGGATGGCCAGAGACGAGCGCGCGGTACCGCTTTCGCACGCTGCGTTCAACGAACTGGGCGGTGAGGTGCGCTGCTGCCTCTTTGGTACTCGCGCAGAGCACCACGCCCGACGTCCACCGCCCCAATCGGTGAAGCGGCGCGGCCTTCCCATGCGCCAGACCCAGCTGGTGGACCAGCGTATGCTGCAGAAAACCGCCCCCTGGCATCGTCGGCAGGCCCGCGGGCTTGCACACCGCGAGAAGCCCTGCCCCGGCGTAGAGCACGGCGACCTCCAGGGGAGCGTCGGGCTCTCGCCAGGCTGGGCGGTGGTAGTGCAGCGCCTGTCCGAGATGCAGTCGGTCTTCAGCCTTGGCGGCGCGGTCATCCAGCCGCACGCGGCCCGCAGCGATGTGCGCCCGCCATTGCTCGAGGGTCGAGTGCCGGTATCGCTCCGCGAGGTAGGCATCTAGCCGTCGACCCACGCCGCGACGCGCGATGCGCTCCTTGTAGATGTAGCCGTCGTTCACGATTGGACCCTTGTTAGACCGCTTCATACAAGGCGGCCGTCGCTCGATCAGGGAGCCACACTGCACCAATCGAACCCGGCGCCGGAGTCTTCGCACGTCAGCCCGGCCATACAACCATTGTGGCCTTGCCCCGTTTCAGTGGCGCGACCCTCATCTGCGGCGCGACCGTGATGGGATCGTCATTGTTGCAACAATCCGGCACGGTCGGCCTCTTACCCTGTGCCCGTCGTTGGTCGCGCTTTTGGCGGTCAAGGTGGGACCAAGGTGGGACCAAGGTATCATTACGCAGCCTCGGCTGCAGGAGGCTCAATGCGCGTTCTCGTTCTCGCCGCAGCGCTGCTCGCGACCAGCGCGCTGGTGTCGTCCGCCGCGGCCGATGTTCGGTATCACCTCTCATTCTCGGTCTTTGGGCGCTCGGTCCCGTCACTCGATCTGGCCGCCAAGGCCGAGGTGCGTGACTTTGGCGCCGCCGACGATGCGGGGGCGTTGAGCATGGGTGTGCTCGCGTCGCTCGGGGTGGAGGTCTCGCGGATCGAGATCGGGATCGACCATGCACAGGGCGCGGGCGGGCTCGATCAGGGCACGATCGATCAGCGCTACTTTGGCGGCGGTGACGAGCCGACCATTGGCGCGACCACCACCGAGACCGGCGCCCATGTCTGGTGGGTCATCCGCTACAGCCCCGACCTGCAGTTCATGGTAGGCCCGCACGTGCGCTGGCTGGGCATGGTCACGTCGTCGGATGCCGGCAAGGCGCGCGTCAAGGCGCTGGGCGTGGGCGGGCAGGTGGGCCTGCGGGCGCGCACCAACAAGATCACCGCGAACCTGGACGGCTCGCTGCGGGTCATGGGGTCGCTGCACGGCAACTATCCCCTGCGTGTCTCCGTACGCAGCGCCGAGACGGGCGTGCTGTTTGAGAACAACGATCCCGCCGGCCTCTTCGCCGATTACGGCGTCTCGGTTGGCTACTGCCTGACCTTTAAGTAGGCCTGCCCAAGCGCTGACGCCGGTTGCGGCGCCGATTGCGGCGCCGATCGCGGCAGTCACTGTTTCTATCACCACAATCGTTGTGGCCCCTCGAACGCGACAGATCGCGCCCGTCAGGCGCCCTTGGCGAATACTGTTCCTGGTGTCTTGGCGGGAGGGATGGGCGCGGTTGGCGAAAGTCCAACCGCGCCTCAGAACTCAGCAGGAGAGACTCAGCCGCGGCGGCGGCGCAGGGCCAGCGCGGGGAGCGCCAGCAGCAAGCAGAGGCCCCACGGCGACGGGCTGCTCGGCTGACCCGGGCCCTGGGTGCAGTCGGCCGCTTCGCTGCCGGTGAACGTGCCACCCTCGCGGAAGGGGTCGTCGTCGTCGACCGTGTCGCAGTCATCGCCGGTGCCATCATCGTCGCTGTCGAGCTGATCGGCGTTCGCGTCTTGCGGGCAGTTGTCGACGTTATCAGACAAGCCATCGTTGTCATCGTCGTCATCACAGACGTCGCCGATGCCATCGTTGTCGATGTCGGTCTGCTGCGGGTTGGCGACGTCGGGGCAGTTGTCCTCTTCGTTGTCGAGATCGTCGCCGTCGCGGTCGGTGATCGTGACGTCGTCGGGGGTCAGCAGC
>JBNMOZ010000582.1:0-4076 GCA_051276005.1 Bradymonadia bacterium
GGTGGGATCGGGCGCGCGCAGCCAGACGCCGTCGAAGTCTGGGCGCGACCAGCCCGTCGGCGGCGTCCACCCCTCGGCATGCGCATGCAGCTGCGCCAACGTCTCGCCGACGGCTTCGAGCATGTTGGCGGTGAGCCCTTTGCCCCGCATCGCCCCCGCCAACCAGCGCGCGAGGATGCAGCATTGACCATCGATTTCGACCACTTGTGCGCCATCATGCGTCCGCATGATGGCGGGCACCCGAAGGGCCGTCTGGGTCTGCAGCGCGTGCATCCAGGCGACCTCAGCGGCCACATGATCGGCGCTGGGGCCCGGGCGGGTGACGCGCAACGCGAACACGCCCTGATCAGCGAAGACGCGAAACGTGACGTTGTAGCCCGTGTGCTGCAATCGAACGCGGCGCACATCGATCGGATAGTGCTCAAGTGCCTGCAGCGCAACGCGACGCGCCTCTCGGCGGCGGTTCATCGACGCCTCCTCATGTCTTCGTCCCAAGGAGTGTGCCACACTCCCCCAGGGAGCTCGTGGAGTGCATTGACGATGAGACGTAGATCAATGGTGACGGCAGCCTTAGCGCTGTTCTTGATGGCCGGCTGTGATGATGGCGCGGACGCGGATCCGGTACCTGCGAGCGACGCGAGCGACGCGCGGGCGTCTGACGCCGAGTCTTCGGGCGCCGATATGCGGGCGGATCAGGCGGTCGACCCGACCGACATGGCGAACATCGCCTCTGACATGGCCGCGCCCGACATGATGGCGCCCGACATGATGGTGCCCGATATGGCCCCGCCCGACATGGGCATCGACCCAAACGGTACGTTCCTGGGCGAGTGGTGCCAGAACGACGTGGCCAACTTCAGCTTCTTCGTGATCAGCATGAACGCGCTGTGGACCTTCACGGGCGACGCGATCGACGACTGGGCGGGCGGCCTGGGTGGTGACTTGGGCGGCATCGAAGGCGCCGACGCGCTGTGCCAGACCGTGGCGACCGCGACGGGCCACGGGCACAAGACCTGGCGCGCCTTCTTGAGCGCGACCGCTGGCCCCGACGGCCAACCCGTGCACGCGATCCAGCGCGTCGGTGAGGGTCCTTGGTACGACGCCAACGGGCGGCTGGTCTCGGAGAACCTGCGGGGCCTGCTCGCCGATGATCGGCCCCAGGGCGATCCGCAGAGCGTCAACGATCTGCCCGACGAGTGCGGCGTGCCGCTGTCGGTGCTCGGCGACTCGCACGACACGCTGACCGGGTCGAATCCCCAGGGCATGCTCGCGAACCCAGATCCTGAGTTCACCTGCAACGACTGGACGACGACCGAGGGCGGCGTCGGCGAGGGCGGCCGCGGCGGCGGCGGCGTGCGCATCGGGCACTCCTGGCCGCGGCAGGCCATGGGTGGCGGCGGTGACCGCGGCGGCGCCCATTGGATCAGCGATCACAACACCCGCGGCTGCAGCAAGGGCGCGAACCTGATTCAGAACGGCGGCGGCACCGGCACCTGCGTGGGCTGCGGCGGTGGCTACGGCCAGTGGTATTGCTTATCGACGGATGGCGGCTCGATGTAGCAGTCTTCGCGCATGCGACGACTCATCTTGATGCGCCATGCGAAGAGCGATTGGAGCCAAGCGGCCAGCGATCACGCTCGACCCCTCAACGCCCGCGGCCGCCACGAGGCCCCCTTCATGGCGCGGCATCTCAAGCGCATCGGCTGGCTGCCCGAGGCCGCGCTGATCTCGGACGCGACCCGCACCTGCGAGACCTGGGACAGCATGTGGGGGACTCAGAGCGCCGCATATCTGCCGACTGTTAAGCCCCAAGAGACCAGCGCGCTCTACCTGGCCGGCGCCCATACGATCCTCGAGGTCGCGAGCGGCTTGCCGGCGACCGCAAGCTGCGGGCTGATCTTGGGCCATAACCCCGGCATGTCATCCGCGGCCAGCTACCTCGCCAGCACCCTCATCGACCTCAAGACGGCGACGGCCGCGCTCTTGACCCACGACGGCGACGACTGGGCCGCGACGACCGACGCCCGCGGCTGGAAGCTCGTCGATGTCGTGCGTGCCCGAGCGCTATCGGACTCGGGCAGCTGAGACCGGCCGACTGCGCGCAGGCTCTAGCGTTGCGTGGGTTCGCGCCGCGAGGCAGAGTGCCCCGGCATGTGAATAGCCGCGTGCGGCTCGCGTCCGGCGGCCCGACCATTTACAGACCATCGACACGACCTCAGAGGGACCATGTTCTCGAACTCATCACGCACGCGCCGCATGGCGACTCCCCTGCTCGCCGCCATCGCTGCCCTGGGCCTCTCGGCCTGCAGCGGCAATCAGGCGCTCAAGCGGGTCGACACCCCCGACGACTCCCAGGTGCGCATGCAGGCGCCCAAGAAGAGCGTCTATGTGCGGGCGAGCTTCGACGACGATCCCTCTCCCTATCTGGGCCGCTTCGTGCCGGCCTCGCTGCCGCCCGAGCAGATCGACGAGAACGCCGCGGCTCAGACGCGCTGCAGCAAGTTCATCACCCATAAAGAGCTGCGCGCCGCTGGTACCTTCGACGAGGTCATCAACGCCAGCTCCGGCGTAGCGGCGAGCCTCGGCGTCGCCGCGGTGGGCAACGTCTCGGCGAGCATGGGCAGCAAAGCCGGCGTCCGGGTCACCTACACCCTCGACAAGAAGATGCGCGCCGAGATCAAGGACGCCGACGGCTTCGATCGCTGCTGCAAGGCGGCCCCCGATCAGTGCAGCAACCTGATGATCGGCGAGTTCCTCAGCGGCACCGGCGAGGTCTACCAGTTCGCCGGCAGCGAGCAGGGCATCAAGGGCGCCGGCCGACAGGCGCTCAACACGGGCGACTTCGACTTCAAGTCGGGCATCGCCTGGAAGCGCTCGAGCACCTTCGAGAAGGTCTACTTCGCGTTTCGTACCCAGGCCGCGCGCCTCGGCTCGACCAAGACCGCGCCCGATGACTGCTCCTGGGCCAACGCCGTGCCCACCAGCCTCGACGGCACCTACTTTGTGGGCATGTCGCAGCCCGCGATGAGCGAAGCCCAGGCCCGCGACTACGCCCAGCGCAACGGCCGCGCCGCCGTCGTGCGGTTCCTCGGCGAGTTCATCCAGACCTCGACCGGCAGCACCAGCTCAGCCGTCGATGGCTTCCTCAAAGACGAAGACAAGATCTCGACCGTCGCCAAGGGCCTGGCCCGCAAGGTCAAGGCCGAGCGCTTCTGCCCCGCCCAGCAGCAAGAGACGCCGGACGGCATGATGTTCGTCGCCCAGGTGCTGATGTTCTTCCCCAAGGGTGAAGAGCTGGCGGCCGCCAAGGCGACCCTCGACGCCGTCGAGGCCGACCTGCAGAAGCAGGGCAAGCTCAACTCGAAGTCCAAGGCCGTGCTCAAGGGCATGCGCAGCAAGCTGCAGAAGTAAACGATGCGCACCGCCCTGATTGTGTTTGGCGCAGCCAGCCTCTTGCTGGGCTGTGGTGGCGTCCCCGACAAGCCGACCTCGCGGCCGGCCGTCAAAGCGTCGCCCGTCATCGCGCCGGGTGTCAGAGCGCCGGCGGCGCCGTTCGCCAAGGCGCCCACTTCGGTCAGATCGAGCGTCGCGACGCTCTCGGACAAACCCCTCGATTGCGGCGGCAAGATCATCCCGCCCACGGGCTACTTGCACGCGATGGGCTTCGTGCCGCAGGCGAAGGGCGGCGCGGCCGCCACGGGTCAGGCGCTCCTCAAGCTGCAAGAGAAGGTCTGTCAGGGCCGCTGCGGTCGCCTGGCGGCCGAGTTCAAGATCTGGCGACAGGGCACCGGCGCCGGTCAGGCCTGCGCCATGGCCGTGATCAACCGCAAGAAGGTGAGCGAGTGGCGCGCCAGCCAGAACATCGCGGGCCTCGCCGGTCAGATCGACGCCGTCGCGAAGACGCTGATGGGCTCTATCAAGACGCGAAAGCCCAAGATCTACGTCGCGCGCATTCATGACAGCGGCGCCGTCGGTGGTCCGCGGGTGCGCTGGCTGCTGCCCAAGCTGCGGCGCGCCTTTGACGAGGCCGGCGCGATCCCGGTGGTCGTGCGCGAATGGGACGGCGACGCGGTGCC